>CAITZE010000468.1 GCA_903896775.1 uncultured bacterium | reverse complement strand
GTTCGTCGTCGGTCGGTGTCTTCTGCAAAGTCATGGCAGTCGACGGAATCAGGATCGTATCGGCGATGCGTGCTTGGTTGCGATAGGCGAACAGCTGATCGACAAGGTAATCGGGGGCATAGGCGTTGATCGCCACCGGCTGCATCAGTTCTTGGGTGCGCAAGTCGGTACGCGCCAGTTCGGTATATCCTGCTTCGGTGATCTGGTTCGACTGCAAGGCCTCGTCGAACAGCATTTGGCGGAACTCACCCTTCTCCTGGAAGGCAGGGTTCTTCATGATGGTATCGCGGACTTGATCACGCGTCGCCGTGATGCCGAGATCCAAGGCGGCCGCATCCATCACCGTCGCGCGGTTCAGGTCCTGCATCATCGTCGCCATGACGGAACGCTTCATGATTTCGTCGCCGATCGGTTGATTGCCCATGGCTTCGCGAAACCGCTCCATTTCGCGGGTGAAGCGGCGCTGTACCAATTGAGTTTTGATTTCAGCATCGCCAGCTTTCAGTGCCACGCCGGGCGACAAGCGGCTCGAGCTCATGAAATCGCCTACACCCCAGATGCCGAAGCTCAAGGCCAAAAGGCCGAGAAACCCCTTCAGGAAAATGCTGTCTTTTTTGGAGCGGAAGAATTCAAGCATGGCGACTGGCTCTGTTTAGGTGGCTTTTCAGCCACGGTTTCGGCGATTTGGCGGCATCATAGGGGGGGTGTCATACCCCGGCAAGCGCCGCCCGCGAAGCGTTATATGGGAGTTTTCCGCGCTTTTTCAGTGGTATTGCCCTGTCGATTGCGGGCGCGCGAAAAGCACGCTAGCAAAGCATTAAGGCGGGAAACCGTCCGAAGGGGAGCGGCTAAGGGAAGATCATGACGCATTTGATTGCCGGTAATTGGAAGATGAACGGAAGCCCGGCTTCGGCCAAAACGCTGACAAGCGGCTTAGCGGCAAAAGTTAGCGCGGGCGTAAAGGCCGAGATCGTGTTGTGTCCGCCGGCGCCGCTCCTGGCTGAAGTCGCGGCAACCATGGGATCCGGTGCCCTCACGCTCGGCGCTCAGGATTGCCACGCCAATGAAAAAGGTGCGCACACCGGCGATATCAGCGCTGTGCTTTTAAAAGAAATCGGCTGCAAATTTGTGATTGTCGGTCACTCTGAACGCCGTGCCGACCACGGCGAGACCGACGCTGTGGTCAAAGCCAAAGCCGCTGCCGCGCTAATGGCGGGATTGACGCCGATTGTCTGTGTCGGCGAGACCGAGCAACAGCGCGAGCGTGGCGAGACCGGCGCGGTGATTACGCGTCAAGTGCAGAGCTCTCTGCCAGAGAACGCCACTGCCGCCAATACCGTCGTGGCCTACGAGCCGGTATGGGCCATCGGAACCGGCAAGACCGCGACCACCGCAGATATCGCCGCGGTTCACTTTCAAATCCGTGAGGTGTTTAGCGCTCTGCCTGGCGGTGCTGGGGCAGGTGCTTTGCGCATTCTCTACGGCGGCTCGGTAAAAGGGTCCAACGCCCAGGCCATTTTGGCAACGGCGGGGGTTAATGGGGCCTTGGTGGGCGGCGCCAGTCTCGACTTGGACGACTTTTGGCGGATTATCGAGGCTTGCCCATAAGATATAAGGCCCGCCGCCTTGACGGGCAGGGGAGGCGGACCCAAATCTCCCCCGCATCCCTCACAGCTCGGCGCTAAATTGCCCCTAGCCTTGGGCGGTGCGAAGGACTAAAAGACCGCCAACTCCGCCGTACCCCGGTTTAGAACTCAAGGTTCTGGAATCGCGAGGATTTTGCGG
>CAITZE010000467.1 GCA_903896775.1 uncultured bacterium | reverse complement strand
CGTTCCAAAAGCGCAGCCGGGGAGAAGCAAGCTCAACTTCCGTTTTGATCGCGATTAGCGAGGCCCGGTGAACCCGGGGCGATAAGCCAACTTCGAAAGGTCGTCATTGCGGGCGTCTCCACTTTCGACTTGAGCCGCGTAAGCCAATAGCTGCCGACACTAATAGTAACTGGTGAAGCCTGAACCAGGCGGCCCTCTGCCAGTTCTCGCTGAAACATGTTTAGTGGAACCAGAGCGATACCACATTCCTGGATCGCCGCTTGGACCATAAGGACAGAGGAATCAAATACGGGGCCCGAAATAGGGGGCGCATGTAAATCCGCAGCGCGAAACCAAGCAGGCCACTCATCGGAGCGATATGAGCGCAGTAACGTTTGGCTCAAGAAATCTTCGGGAGCTGCAATCTTCTCCTGAAGTCTTGGAGCACAAAGCGGCGCGAGTTCACAGGACATGATCTCGACCGCATCCGTTGCGTGCCAAGCTCCGTCGCCAAAGCGAATAGCGTAATCAAGTCCGTCTGCTGCAAGATCGACAGCATTGTTATTGGTCAGCAAACGGACCTCGACGGACGGATGTGCGGTGCGAAAGTCATCAAGACGCGGAATAAGCCATCCTACGGCAAATGTTCCCACCACTCCGACCGTCAAGACTTCACGAACGTGCCCGCCGCTCACACGGTCTAATAGCTTCCCGATGCGTTCAAATGCATCCTGAAGTACCGGTACCATTGGTTGGCCCTCGTCGGTTAAGACCAAGCCCCGGGGTAAACGACGAAAGAGCTGGACGCCCAGCCTATCTTCAAGAGACTTAATTTGATGGCTGATGGCAGCTTGAGTGACCGATAACTCCTCGGCTGCTCGGGTGAGACTGAGGTGGCGCGCCGACGCTTCAAATGCCCGAAGCGCGTTAAGAGGTAAGTATGGACGAGTCATCGGACACCAAAGTTTTCTCATGCCTCACCCCAGATAACATCATTTGCGAGACTCGTCATCACGGCGCAACCTCCTCGGAGTAGCGACCGTGCACGCAGACATTTCGTGCCGATGGGGGGATGGATGATTCTGGTATTGCTGCGATTTTTTGCAATGTGCATTGCGCTCGGGTGCGAACCCACATTGGCGGACACTTGGAAGCCTTCTCCCGGGCATACTCAAATACCCATATGGCCAGGAACGCCGCCCGATACGAAGCCGATATCGGGACCGGAAATTGCAGTCGGCGTGAAGCAAAACGTCGCAGGCAAACCCTGGACGTATGTGACCCGTGTCTCCGACCCCACGATGACCATCTATTCGCCAAGCAGTAAGAACACCGGGGCCGCGGTCGCGGTTTTTCCCGGTGGTGGCTTCGAAGGATTGGCCATTGATCTCGAAGGCACCTAAGTCTGCGACTGGCTGACGGCGAAGGGCATCACCTGTGTTCTGTTAAAGTATCGCGTCCCCAGTGAGCCCTACGATCCGAAATGCAAATGCCGACCCGACAATCGCGCGACATCGACGCAGTCGCTGGAGGATGCGCAACGGACCATGGGGCTGATACGCGTTCATGCGAAAGAATGGCACATCGATCCGCACAAGATCGGCGTGCTCGGCTTCTCGGCCGGCGGATATATCGCGGCAGAGGTCAACACACGATACGAGAAGCGCCTCTACGCACCGATTGATGATGCCGACAAGGAAAGCGCGCGGCCAGATTTCGCTGTGCTCGTTTATCCGGGCCATCTCGCGGCGGACAATACGACCTACGATACGATGAATCCGAACGTTCCCATCACGTCCGACACACCGCCGACGTTTCTGGTCCAGGCCGAGAACGACACGAGCGACGGCGTGCATCAGGTGCTGGCTTACTATATCGCGGCCGCGAAGGTTGGCGCGCCGGTGGAGATGCATCTGTATGCACAAGGCGGGCACGCCTTCGGCTTACGGCATACGGAGAATCCGATCACAGATTGGCCGCGATTGGTGGAGACGTGGCTGCATACGATCGGGATGACGCCGGAGTAGCGCCGGTAAGCTTTACGGCGAGCCTAAGCGTTAGCTTCGTCTTTCAAGCTGCTGAGGAGCATCTCCAGGGCGGCACCGACGGCAGCGCGGCGGATATCGCTGCGCGTACCGGCGAAGATATAACGCTTCACCAATGCATCCTGATCGGGACGGGCGAGGGCCATGTAAACCAAGCCCACGGGTTTTTCCTTAGTTCCACCGCCGGGGCCAGCGATGCCGGTGATTGAAACCGCCATCTGCGCATCGGTCTGGGCGAGGGCACCTTCGGCCATTGCCGAGGCCACGAGATCGCTGACGGCGCCCATGCTCGCGATGGCGTCACGCGGCACACCCAGCAGACGCGATTTTGATTCGTCGGAATAGGTGATGAAACCGCTGTCCATAACGTCCGACGAACCGGCGTTGGCGGTGAGGCACCCGCCCAGCAAACCGCCGGTGCAGGATT
>CAITZE010000466.1 GCA_903896775.1 uncultured bacterium | reverse complement strand
GTAGTCGGTCTGCTGGCCGACGCGGGTGTTTTCGACCTTGTAGGAAACGCGGCGCACCGGCGAGAAGATCGAGTCCACCGGGATGACGCCGATGGGGTCATCTTCCTTGCGGTTCAGATGCGCGGCCACGTAACCCTTGCCCGAATTGACTTCGAGTTCGATGTTGAGGCCGGCGCCTTCGTCCAGATGGCAGATGACCAGATCGGGATTCATGATCTCGATGTCGGCGGTCGCCTGGATCTGCGAAGCGGTCACTTCGCCGGGGCCTTTGGCCTTCAGCGTCATGCGCTTCGGGCCGTCGCCGTGCATGGTCAGCGCGAGCTGCTTGATGTTGAGGATCAGGTCGGTCACGTCTTCGCGCACGCCCGGCACCGAGGAGAACTCGTGCAGCACGCCGTCGATGCGGATCGAGGTCACAGCCGCGCCCTGCAGCGACGACAGCAGCACACGCCGCAGCGCATTGCCGAGGGTAACGCCGAAACCGCGTTCCAGCGGTTCCGCAACGATGGTCGCAGTGCGACGCTGATCATCGCCGCTCTCGATGTTGAGCTTGTTCGGCTTAATCAGTTCTTGCCAATTCTTCTGTATCACGGATGAGTTCCACACGGTGAGGTGTTGATCCCCGAACGATCCTATAACGAGCAGCCGCGCTTGAGATACGCGCGGGCCACAAGAAACGCCGCCGGTGGGAGAGGCCCGGCGGCGGGCTGTATTAGACGCGACGCCGCTTGCGCGGACGGCAGCCATTGTGCGGGACGGGTGTCACGTCCTGAATGGCAGTGATGGTGAAGCCAACGGCCTGCAAAGCGCGCAGCGCCGATTCACGGCCGGTACCCGGCCCCTTCACCAGTACGGACAGAACCTTCATGCCGTGTTCCATCGCCTTGCGGCCCGCCGTCTCGGCGGCGACCTGCGCGGCGTACGGCGTGGACTTGCGCGAACCCTTGAAGCCCTGCGAGCCCGCCGACGACCAGGCAATGGTGTTGCCCTGCACGTCGGAGATGGTGATCATCGTGTTGTTGAACGTCGCATTCACATGCGCAACGCCCGAACTGATGTTCTTGCGCTCGCGCTTGCGGGCGCGAGGAGCGGAAGCGGCCGGAGCGGCGCCCGAGGCAGCGGTTTCTGGTTTGGCCATAGCTGGTCTTCGTCCCTTGAAGCCGTGGCGGCGGGCATAAGCGCCCGATCCACGGCCTTAATGTTGTTTCTTACTTGGTAACTTTCTTCTTCCCGGCGATGGGCTTCGACGGCCCCTTGCGCGTGCGGGCATTGGTGTGCGTGCGCTGGCCGCGGACCGGCAGGCCCTTGCGGTGACGCAGGCCGCGGTAGCAACCGAGGTCCATCAGACGCTTGATGTTCATCGCCACTTCGCGCCGCAGATCGCCCTCAACCGTGAAGTCACGATCGATGGTGTCGCGGATGCGGATGATCTCGTCTTCGGTCAGCTGGTTCACACGGCGGTTATCGGCGATGCCGACACGCTGGCAGATCTCGACCGCATTGGTCGGACCGATGCCATAGATGTAACGCAGAGCGATGACGACCCGTTTGTTGGTCGGTAAGTTTACGCCAGCAATACGCGCCAAAGCCCGTACTCCTTAAATGCCAAAAGTTGTGGTGAGCGCGGCTTTCGCGCAACCTGAAAAGCGGGCCATTATAGGCAGTTAGCCCCTTGTGTCAACAAAGCCCTCACGTGCCTAAAACCCTTTCTAAATCGGCAGTTACGGCATCCATAGGCCGGTCCCCGTCGATTACAATCAACAACCCCTTCGCCTGGTAGTAAGGCAGCAGGGGGGCGGTCTGGGCGTGGTAGGCCTTGAGCCTGGCCGTCACCGTTTCCACCGTATCATCCGCGCGGCGGGTAAAGTCCTTGGACCCGCACACATCGCATACCCCGGCCACCTTGGGCTGCTTGAACTTATCGTGATACCCCTCGCCGCACTTGGCGCAGGTAAAACGGCCGGTGATGCGCTCGATCAGGCGCGCATCTGGTACCTCTACTTCGATCACCTTGTCGAGCGTAACGCCCTTCTCGGTGAGCAGCTTATCCAGGGCCTCCGCTTGCGGAATAGTCCGCGGGAAGCCATCGAGGATGAACCCGCTTGCACAGTCCGCAAGGCATGTGCGCTCGGCGATCATCGCCACTATCAATTCGTCCGACACCAGCTTGCCGGCGTCCATAACCGCCCTGGCCTGCTGCCCGACCGCCGTGCCCGCCTTGACCGCCGCACGCAGCATGTCGCCGGTGGACAGGTGGACGATGCCAAACCGCTCCTGCAGCCGCTTGGCCTGCGTTCCTTTGCCCCCGCCCGGAGGGCCCATCAGTATCAGCCGTTTCCCAGCCATCGTTGCGTCAATGTCCCTTGGCCCGCACCGCGCGAGAGCATCTCTCCAGCGCTTGCTTAGGCCTGGTTGTCCTACTTACGGCCGCGCAGGCGCGACTTCTTCAACAAGCCCTCGTACTGGTGCGCGAGCAGATGAGCTTGGATCT
>CAITZE010000465.1 GCA_903896775.1 uncultured bacterium | reverse complement strand
TCTAAGTTAGGCTCAAACTGACAGCATTCGCGTGGGAGTTAAGGCCGTAAAACCTGTCAGCAACCTGTCGTTCTCGTAATAGCAAACAAGCGCGCTAGGTATTGCCAAGGCATAGAGATAAAATTGCCACGTTATTGCGGCGCACCATGACGGTACGGTCACCGCGCTGCCATCTCGAATTTGGCGCGAATTCCAGATGGGTGTGGTGGAAATTATCGGATGATGATCGCCGCACATGAGGTTGCGTGGCCGGCGGCATGATCAAGATTTTCTGACTGTGAGGCCTAATGCCATTCGTCGGGCGGGGTTCCGGTACGGCCCGAGCGAGACCATCCTTCAGCGTTGACGCTGGACTTTGTAAAACAAGGACTCGCCGTTCACCTGAAGATCAAAGCTGCCTAACGTGCCGGTTACGACCGTGACCACGTAATTTGAGGCAGCCTTGCTCCAATGTGCCCGGGAATTATCTCCATCCTCTTGCCGCCATACTTCGCCGTTGCTGAGTCTCACCGTGAAAAGCCCGGCGGCGTTAAAGGCGTATGAGCGCATCGCCTGCGACCGTGTTACAAGCTTCCCCGTCCCGAAAAACCTGCTGATAAATCCGCGGCTCTCCGTCGGTTGCGGCGCTTTTGAAACGAGGGGCAACGCGCCTGTGTTCATCGTTGCCGACGGCACCAGGCGGGTCTGATCCTGTGATGCGGGGGGCAGACCGAGTTCGGCACGGACTGGCTCGGCTGCGCCATAGACGCAGTCAAGAAACGTCCGCTCGTCGGCAAAGCTGTTGCAACGCGAAATGCCTGACAGCATATCGTCGCGAGGCGCCGCGTCTGCTGCCGCTGCCTGAAACAGCAACAAAGCGCCCACAAGCATCCCGAGGCGTATCATGTTTTCGTTTCCATCAAAGGAGGCGTGCCCGCTGAGGTCCTTAACATCCTTGGTATCGCTCAATATAGAAGTAAATTAATCCGATCCCGCCAAATGGGCAACGATGCCGCTTGGTTCCTTTGATGCTCGGCCGGTGATGCGCCGATGAAACCCAAAATATGAGGTCGCTGCCCAACGGCTAGGGAAGCGTCGAACCGGGCATGCGTTCCATGCCGGAGTCCAACTGGACGGCAAAGCTGTTGCTCACCATGGACGTCATCTGGTAACCGGTCGCCGCCACCAGCAAGTCGAAGATCTGGTTGTCGTTGTAATTCTCCTTCAACGTCTTCCATGTTTCATCGGATATTCTGTTCTCGGCGTATATTTCGTCAATCGCCCGCACAAGCGCGCCTTCCTTGGCGTTCCAGCCCCCGTTGCCCGGCGACGACAGCCTCCTGATTTCATCATCGCTCGCCCCTTCTTTCCGGAGACTGATGACGTGCTCGGCCCAAGGATAGTCGCTTCCGTTCAGCCAGGAGATCCGCACAATCGTCATATCTTTTTCGCGCAGGGAGAGCGTGGTTTTGCCGTTGATGTGGCCGGACTGGAGCTGGCGCGGGCCGGCCATGCGGGTATGGCGCGCAAAGGTGCGGTAGAGGGGAATGATCGGCCTGCCAGCGCCGGTCGGGTCAAATATCTTGAGCGCGGCGGGGGAAAGCTCCGCCGCTTCAAGGGGCGTAAAGCGCGCTGTCGTCAGGGCCTTGTGGGTGCGCGGGCCCATGATGAGGTGCGGCGCGCCAGCGGGAAGGCGCGCCGAAAGTCCGGGCTCCGGCTCGACGCCGATGCTTTTATAGATGGTGGCGAACTCCGTAGCCTCGGCGATGGTGAAAGTCGCATCCATCAGCTGTTCGGTGCCAAATTGCGCCGCCAGGCTGTTCCAGGTCGGCGTGCTGATGAATGAGGTC
>CAITZE010000464.1 GCA_903896775.1 uncultured bacterium | reverse complement strand
CGCAAGCAATTCGCCGATCGTGTGAAACGCGAGGCCGCCGAATAGCGTCTAAACTGCTTTAAGCGGCCCCAGCATCTCGCGAATTTTCGACGCCAGCTGCTCGATCGTGTAGGGCTTGTGAAGAAGTTGCACGCCCGCGTCGAGCACGCCGTCGTGGACAATAACGTCGCCCGTGTATCCTGTCGTGAACAGCACTTTCAGGTTTGGCCGAAGACTCAAGGCGTCGTCAGCCAGCTTACGTCCGTTGCCATCAGGCATGACGATATCGGTGAACAGCAATGAAATCTCAGGGTGAGATTCCAGCACGCGGATGGCGGCGAGCGTTCCGTCGGCTTGATGGACCGTGTAGCCAAGATCGCGCAAGGAATCGACGGCGATGCGTCGCACCGTGGGATCGTCTTCGACCGCAAGAATGACTTCCTGAGGCACACCCATCGGCAAAGGCCGTGTATTATCCGCCGGGCGTTCCATTTCGATGGCGCCCGCATAGCGTGGCAAATAAAGCTTCACCGTCGTGCCGCGTCCGAATTCAGAATAGATTTTTACGTGCCCGCGCGATTGTTTCACGAAGCCGTAAACCTGACTGAGGCCTAACCCTGTACCTTGCCCCACAGGCTTGGTCGTAAAGAACGGATCGAAAGCCTTGGCGATAGTCGCCGCAGTCATGCCGGTGCCGGTATCGCGCACGGCGATCATCACATAAGGGCCGGGCGGGAAACCTTGTGGGTCGTTGAGATACGCTTCATCGAGGGTCACATTGCCGGTCTCGATGGTCAGCGTGCCTCCATCCGCCATTGCATCACGCGCGTTGACAGCAAGATTAAGGATGGCAGTCTCCAACTGCGTTTTGTCGGCATTGATTGTCCAGATTCCGCCGGCGATCACCGTTTCGAAACGGATATGCTCGCCGAGCGCACGGCGCAAAAGCTCCGACATGCCCGAGACAAGGTTATTGGGATCGAGCGGCACAGGGGCGAGCGGTTGAAGACGCGAGAAGGCTAACAGCTGTTGGGTCAAACGTGCGCCGCGGCTTGCCCCTTCAAGCGCGCCTTGGGCGTAGCGCGTCAGATCGGTATGGCCTTGCTCGGCACGGCGCAACAGAAGACTTAAGTTTCCGACGATCACGGCCAGCATGTTGTTGAAGTCGTGGGCGATGCCACCCGTGAGCTGGCCTACGGCTTCCATCTTCTGCGCTTGCCGCAGCGCGTCTTCGACCTTCTCACGCTCTTTGATCTCGACGATCAACTTGTTGTTGGTTTCGGCAAGCTGCCCGGCGCGCGTTTGCAGCCGCGCATTAGCGCGACTCAATGCGGTATGGGCGGTCACTAATACTGCGACCAGCAGCGACGCCATGACCATGAGCAGAAGAATGCCGCCGTAACGTGCGACACGTCTGATCAGCGGCTCGGTTACGGCGCGTATGTAAACGGTGCCGACCGCTTGTCCATTTTGTGCGATGGGCCGGACAACCGTCAGGTAATTGTCGCCGAAAACTGATTGTACGACCGGTGCAGTAGCGGGGGTGGGTCGCGTTTCGTCGACCGCTTCCGTAGCAACCGGCGCACCGGAACGCGCGTAAACAGCGGCGGCATCGATCTCAGGATTGGCGCGCAGCGCGTTTAAATACTCAGCTGTCGTGTCCGGATCATCGAATTCCAGCGGCGCAGTTACGCTGGCCGCCACGATCTCGGCCTGGACCGTTACTTCTTTGAGTTTTTGCGTCTTGTAGATTTGGTTGTCATAGAGAGCCAGAATCACACCAATCGCGAGCAGCATGACAGCCGCAGTCAGGCCAGCCATCACCGCAGAACGTGAACGATCCGAAAGAGCGTCGATCCAACTCATGGCCCAGCCCCCCGG
>CAITZE010000463.1 GCA_903896775.1 uncultured bacterium | reverse complement strand
CTCCATCGCCACCAGCAAGCGCAACGGCGATGTCGTTGCTTCGTTCCCGGTGGGCGATAAAGATCAGGTCATGATGATCACCGACGCCGGACGTCTCATTCGCATTCCCATTGGGGATGTGCGTGTGGCGGGCCGCGCGACGCAGGGCGTGACCTTGTTCTCGACCGGCGAAGAAGAACACGTGACCTCCGTCGCGCATCTGCCGCTGGAAGAAAACGGCGAAGGCGATGGGCTAGACTCAGAATCGGAACCGACCCAAGAGGCCGCCGCCGAAGGGGCGGTCTAGGGTTCGGTAGTCACAACTGGGGGAATCGACATGGCTAAGGCGCCACCGGCTAAAGCGTCGAAAGCCGATGCATCAAATACTGGTCGCTACCGCACCGGCATATATCCCGGCACCTTCGATCCCGTTACCAATGGGCACCTCGATATTATCGGGCGCGCCATGCGGCTGGTGGACAAGCTGGTCGTGGCGGTTGCCGTCAATGCGGGGAAGGGGCCACTCTTCACCCTTAAGGAACGCGTCGCTATGTGCCGGCGCGAAGTCGATAATCTCCACCTCAAAGGCGCGGTAGTGGAAGTCGTGCCTTTTGATACCCTGCTGATGGATTTTGTTACCGAGCATGGCGCCGACCTTATCATTCGCGGTCTCAGGGCAGTTTCAGACTTTGAATATGAGTTTCAAATGGCTGGCATGAACACGCGGATCAATCACAACGTAGAAACGCTGTTCCTGATGGCTTCCGAGCGCAACCAATTCATTGCCTCGCGCCTCGTGAAGGAGGTTGCCCGCTTAGGCGGCGACATCTCAAGCTTCGTTCCGGCCGCGATCAACAGCAGCGTCCGCAAGAAGTATAAGGTTTAAGCCGTCTAAGCCCGGCGCGGACCAGCTAAGACCCAAGGTTTTGCCATTATTACCCTGCAATGTTGCGGTCTTAGCCGCCTGTAACGGGTTGTGTAACCGCAAGGCGGACGTTATGACATGGTTGAAAATAGCGGGGCGGATTTTCGCCCCTCCGTGCCGACCCTCGCGGGCGCAGGCACGACCAGGAGTTTTCACTTTGCGTACGATACGGTTCTGTTGGGCTTTGATAGCGGTCGGGATCTTGATGCTGTACGCATCGGGAGCCGCCTTCGCACAACAGCAGGCGTTGCCGAGCAGGCCTTCACCGGGATCGCAGGCCGCCAAGCCACAAGCTTCATCCTCATCGCAGCAGTCTTTAGCAAGGCCCGAAAACATGCCCTCAACCGATCCTTTGGACTTGGAAAACACCCTATACCTCGATCTGGAATACGGACGGGTCGTTATCAAAATGCATCCCGAATTGGCGCCACAGCATGTTGCGCGTATTAAGGAACTCGTGCGTCAGGGCTTTTATGATGGCATTGTCTTTCACCGCGTGATCGACGGCTTCATGGCGCAGACCGGAGACCCAAAAGGTAACGGGACAGGCGGTTCTGGTAAAAAAATTCAGGCCGAATTCAACGATGGTAAACATGTGCGCGGCGCGCTCTCCATGGCGCGTTCCAGCAATATCAATAGCGCCGACAGCCAGTTTTTCATCGTCCTCGGCGATAGCGATTTCCTCGACGGCCAATATACCTATTGGGGTGAAGTCGTTTCGGGCATGGAATTTGTCGATCGCATCCGCAAGGGTGATCCCGGTGAAAACGGCACCGTGCCGTATCCCGACCGTATTGTGCGTCTGCAGGTTGCCGCCGATGTAAAGGGCAGCGATACCAAGCCCGTCGCCGCGGTACCCGACGCCAAGCCCTCCGGCACGAACTAATCGTCCTGACGGCGACGGAGCATGCACCGCCCCGCGTCGTCCCTGGCGATATCAACCGCGCGGCTTAATTTGCTGGCGGCGACAGCCACGCTGGCGCGCGCTGACATTAGCGATCCTCCGCGCTTTGCCGCACTACTCCAATCTCACGTTCCGCTCGGTTGGCCGCCGGCCGCCATGGCCGATGTACAGGAATATTTCGCCGATCAGCTCGAGAAAGGCTTCGCGCTGCCGGGGTGGTGGAACTGGTACGCCCTCGCGCGGGACAGCCGCGTCCTCGTCGGTACGGGCGGGCTGGCGGGGCAGCCCGATAGCGAAGGTACTGTGACGCTCGGCTACAGCATTGTGCCCGAATACGAAGGCCAAGGGTATGCGAGCGAAATGGTCGAAGGACTATTGCAATGGATGGCCGGCACCCGGCGCGTGCGGCGGGTCCATGCGACCACCTTCGAACGTCATTTTGGATCGGCACGGGTGCTGGAGAAAACCGGCTTTATCTGCAAAGGCGTTAGCAGTGAAGATGCCGGTGCCTCGGACGCCGACCGTCAGGGCCGCGGCAGGCTTATGTTATTCGTAAAAGAGATGGGCTGATCCGCCACCGTTATGCGCGGGTGTAGCCGTATTCTTTAAACCAGCCTTCCATGCGCGCTTGTGGGTGCATGTTAGGTTCGAGCATATCGCGTTGCTCGCAGAAAAACTCCGCAGCGATAACGCGCTTTCCGGAAATGACCTGATGTGAGGCCACATCTGCGTTAATGATGAGAGCCGACATTGTCGGGAAAGCGATGGCGTGGCTGGGGGCGTCTTTGAGCAGATCCATATCCGCGAGAATCCATGCAATCAAATTGCGATTGATTGGCAAGGATGGCGGAAGCTCGTGACGATATCGCGCAAGAATTTCCGGAAGTGTGTAAGACGTGCGCCAATGCCGCAGATCTTGGTCGATATTGATAAAAAGCTTTATCTTGTGCAAAAAGCTATCGTAGTCGGGCGTAGGCTGCCGATTATTGAAGTGGTCGATATGCATAATCGACGTCGGCGTATCCGTAATTCGCCACGTTATATTGCCGCAAAAAAGTGAATAGTATTTCGGAAACAGAATCCGAAGAGCTTCGCGAATTTGATCGTCACACGTGCGAACTTGTTGTTGGAAGTAAGCCGCCAACCCTTCGGTTTTGCAGATTTTGTAAAGAACGTGATTTCGGTCGAACCTAAACTCCGCCTTATCACGCACAAAGATTCCATCCTCGATCCCGTTCCCTGTGCCCAATTTTGCAATTGAGTCCGACACCGACAGCGCTTGAAAGAACGCCAGATCTATCGGGAGTGGAAATTGCGGAATGTAAATGATGTCGCCGTGTTCGTAGCGGCGTGCGATTTCGTCGCCATAAGCGCGGCCGTAATCGCCAATACGCTCGTGCGGCTG
>CAITZE010000462.1 GCA_903896775.1 uncultured bacterium | reverse complement strand
GGAACCTGGCAGTGTCCCTGCCGCAGTTCGGACGCGGCGGCGGAACGTCATTGTTCGACGCTCTCGTGCCGTTGGATGGGCCGGTCATTTCCCAGCACATCGGTCTCGCGGTGAAAGGACGGAACATCAGCGCCGATCTATTGACGCTGATGGATGTGCCGTCGCTGGAAACCTTGCGCACGATGCTGCACGAGTTCATGAAACGCGCAGGCTCGGCCGGCGCAGCGATAGACTAGCCTTAGGCAGACCGCCCTTAAGCAGGCTTACGCTTGGCCTTCACCGGTTTATCTTCGCCCTTCATTTTTGTGTTCAACTCGCGGTCCCAGAACCGCAACGCCCGGCAAGCCGTGACAAAAGCGTCAGCATCGGGCTTTGCGGCGAGTGCGACAAAGCCGCCGTCCATCTTGTCCGATAGGCCTGCCGCTTCCAGCAGCGGCGCGGCTTCGGTGCTATAAGCGATGAACTTACAGTGGGCGAAAGCGTCGCTCAGGAAGTCCTTCGTAGGCCCGTGCATTTTCAAAAGCGTGGCCCCCTCGTCGGACACCAGCACGGCGACGGCGTCGTAAAGCACCGATGGTCCGCCGTCGATTTTCTGTTTGGCGGCAACCTGTTTGCCGTCCGAGAGTGTGACGCCTGCGATCTTGGGCGCGACAACCTCGAAGCTGGCCCCTTCTTTTATCAGCGCCGCCGTCAGGCTTGCGAACAATCCAGCATTGGCGCCGTCGGTTGCCAGTATGCCGACTTTGCGGCCTTCGAATGTGCCGGGCGGATTTTTCTGAATACTCAGTGCATCTGAAACCGGCTGCTTACGGTCGGTTGGCCTCGCGGCGACGGCGGGCTTCGGCAGATCGAGGCCGAGACCGTCCGCCACGGTGCCTGCAAAATCCTGATCGATATTGAGCAGATGCGAGACCACGCGCGCGCGGATGTCGGCGCGTTCGACTTTGCTCAGCTCGAACACAATGGCATCGGCGATATGCTTCTGCTCGCCCGGCGTCTGGCTCATGAAGAACTGCCGCGCCTGACTATAGTGATCGGCGAAGCTGTCGGCGCGCAGACGCTGCTTTGTCCCTTCCACCGGCTCGGCGAAGCTGCGCGTGCCCACGGCCGGGTTCTCACGCGGACCGACGCCCCAGCTATTGGGCTCGTAGTTCACACGGCCCACCGGATTGCGCATGGCCATGTGGCCGTCCTGCTGCAGATGCGCGAAGGGGCACTTCGGCGCATTGATCGGGATATGCGTAAAGTTTGGTCCGCCCAGCCGTTTGATTTGCGTATCGAGGTAGGAGAAATTTCGGCCCTGCAACAGCGGATCGTTGCTGAAGTCGATGCCGGGCGGAACGTTCTGCGTGCAAAACGCCACCTGTTCGGTTTCGGCGAAGAAATTGTCGACCACGCGGTCCAGCACCAACCGCCCGACAATGCGTACAGGCAATATCTCTTCGGGGATCAGTTTGGTGGGGTCCAGCACATCGAAGGCAAATTTGTCGGCGAACTTCTGATCGAACAGTTGCACACCCAATTCCCACTCCGGGAAATTGCCTGTTGTAATGGCGTCCCACAGGTCGCGGCGATGAAAGTCAGGATCGGCGCCGTTGATTTTGACAGCCTCGTTCCAAACCACAGACTGCATGCCGAGCTTCGGCTTCCAATGGAATTTGACGAAGGTCGATTTGTCCTTCTTGTCGAGGAAACGGAAGGTGTGCACGCCGAAGCCTTCCATGAAGCGCAAGGACCGCGGGATCGCGCGATCGGACATCACCCACATAATCATGTGCATGCTTTCCGGCGTCAGCGAGATGAAGTCCCAGAAGTTGTCATGGGCGGAGGCGGCTTGTGGAAAATCGCGATCAGGCTCCGGCTTCACCGAATGCACGAAGTCGGGAAATTTGATAGCGTCTTGGATGAAGAATACCGGAATATTATTTCCGACCAGGTCCCAGTTACCTTCCTTGGTGTAGATCTTGACGGCAAAGCCGCGCACGTCGCGCGCGAGATCCGCCGATCCTTTGCTACCGGCAACAGTCGAGAACCTTACAAAAGCCGGCGTGCGCTCGCCTTTGCGCTGGAAGACATCGGCCCGGGTAACATCGCTGAGGGGATCGGTCACCTCGAAATATCCATGCGCACCGTACCCACGCGCATGCACGACGCGTTCGGGAATACGCTCGTGGTCAAAATGGAAAATCTTCTCGCGGAAGTGGAAGTCTTCGAGCAGCGTCGGGCCGCGCGCGCCGATCTTTAACGAATTCTGATCGTCGGCAACGGGAATTCCCTGCTGCGTCGTCAAAGTGGGGTAGCCGTCGGCAGCCGTTTGATGAGTCTCGCCGCCGTTCCCCTGCGCTTCCGCATAGGACTTCGCAATCACAGGCTTTTCGACGGGCTTTGCGGTTTTAGCCGTAGCGCGGGTCGAAGTTTGCATTTTTTTCACAGGCGGCATTCCTCTCGAGGGCTGACTGGGCATGGCCGCTGAGGCCATGCACTCAGGTTAGCTCAACGATAAGAAGCGGTGCGTGTTGCGATAGGTTTTAGATTTAAACCGCTTGAAAATTCTTCTGCAAATTCTGCTGCAAGTTCTCCGGCACGCCCGCTGTCACGCGAGCCGGGTCGCGTTGGCTTGCGCGGTCCGTGCGATTGGCGCGGCCATAGCGTGCTGAGCGCGCATGATGTTTTGGCCGATGGCCAGCGACTGGCTGGTCCTGCGTCCCCACCAAGCCATCACGCTGTTGCTTTGGATAGCCGCGACTTCCAGCGGATTACGCGCGCGCATTAACGCTGTTGCATTGCTTTGCAGAGCCGCCCATTCGGTGGCGGCGCTAAGACCGGCTTGCAAAGCCGCATTGGTTGTATGCCGGGCGAGTGCGACGCCCGCCGCGCTAAAGGCCGCGACTTTTTCCGGCACCATGCGGATTAATTCCTGGTGATCGCCGCGCGCCGCAAGCCGTGTACGAGCCGCGATGACTTCGCCCGAGGTTTTCGCGATCTTGACGCCCTGGCGGATATTGCGGCCGGCGCTCTTGAGGTTACCGGCAGCTTTCGCGGCAGCTTTCTGTACGTTTTTGACCGATTTCATTGTGTGATTCCTATGAGGCTATAGAAGACCAACGACGCTGCACAAATATAGTTGCACTGCAACAATCACATCCAATCACACACAGAGTTGCAAAATGCGGGCGGGCACCAAACGCGCCGCAACAAACATCTCCACGTCACGTTGTGCTGCACACCCCCTTCACACACCCCTTAAACAAGGAGAAGCATCATGGGTCGTGGAATTCTGTTGTGGCTCATCGGCGTGCCGATTCCGGTCATCATCCTCCTCGCTCTGATCACGCGGTAATGGCCATGGATGACGTGGTGGTTGTCGCGCGCGGAATGCGCATTGAAGAAGATTTGCCGACAGAGAGTCGCGGGCAACGTCCCTCCTCGGCGGTTGCCTGGGCCGCGGTCATTGCCGGCGGCCTTGCCGCCGCATCGACCAGTGTGGTTCTGACCGTACTGGGCGCAGGGCTAGGTCTCACCACCGTATCGCCCTGGACCAATGCGGGCGTGACGGCTGGTACCTTCGGCATCATGGCGATCAGCTGGATGATTGTGATCCAATGGCTGTCGTCGGCCCTCGGCGGTTATCTGACGGGTCGCCTTCGCCTGCGCTGGGCCGCCACGCACGAAGACGAAGTGTTCTTCCGCGATACCGCGCACGGCTTCCTGGCCTGGACGGTCGCAACCTTGATCGTGGTCGCTGTCGTCTCCTCGACGGTATTCTCGGCGGCCGGCGGGATCGGCAAAGCCGCGACATCGGTCGCGGCCGGCGCAACCCAAGGTGCCGCGCAAGGTGCCGCAACCGGCGCGATGCAGAAAACCGGACCGTCGGGTTTAAGTGGCGATACCACCAGCTACTTCACCGATACGCTGTTCCGCTCCGACGGCACCGCCGATCACACGGCCGATGCCGCCACGCGCGGTGAAGCCACACATATCCTGGTGCGTGACCTCACCGACGGCGATATCTCCGCCGCTGACCGTACTTACCTCGCGCAATTGGTGGCCGCCAAAACCGGCGTCGATCAAGCCGAGGCACAAAAGCGGGTCGACGACGTGATTGCCCAAGTCAAAACCGCCGAAGACGAAGCCAAACAGGCCGCCGATAAAGCGCGCAAAACCAGCGCCTCCATCGCGATCTATACGGCCTTGTCGATGGTCATCGGCGCTTTCATCGCCGCCGCCGCCGCCGGGTTCGGTGGCCGCTTGCGCGACGAACACGCCTAAAACCAAAACCTTCGCGGATCACAAAGGACCAGCGGCGTATCATGCGCTGCTGGTCTTTTTATATGGGATGCGAGTGACTTTTATTTCCCGCCAAACCACTTGTCGTAGAGTTTTTGGTAAGTGCCGTCCTCGCGCAACGCCAGCAGTTCCTTATTCACGCGCCGTTGCAGCGGATTGTCGGTCTTGAAGACGATGCCGTAGTCTTCTTTACGGAACGGCGCGCCGACCAGGTGAACGCGGCCTTTGCCGTCGTTGGCGGCGTAATAGAGCAGCACCGGGGAATCGAACACCACCGCGTCGACCTTATAGTCGGTAAGCGCCTCGTAAGCGTCCTCGATGCGCGTGACTTCCACCACATCGGCGTCCAACTCGCGTAAGGCTGCCGCCGCCGTACTGCCGGCGGTCGTCGCGACGCTTTTGCCGTGAAGGTCTTGCGGGCTCACGATGGAACCTTGAATCTTTTGCGCGGTGAGGCTCGCGGTCAGTTGCGCGGTATAAAACGCCACGAACACCACACCCACAAACATCCATAGCACCGCGACGGCCCGGGCCAGCCAATGGCGCGGCATTTGTTCGCTTTGGGTCGCCAGCGTGCTCGCGGCCCAATACATGCTAAAGAAAATGCCAGGAAAATATTTGCGCGTCGGGATAATCCCCGGCGGGTGGCGCAGCTCCAGAAACCAAACCACATGGGCCGGCACCATGATCAGCACCAGCGCGATGCCCAACCACACCAGCATGGTCTTGGAGAACAGCAGCGCCAAAATCTCGCGCAAAGGGTTGGAGACATCCTCCGTATCCCTCCCACGCACCATGATCTGGAGGCCCGAGTTGAACATCGGCTGGGAGAAATCGAACTCGGCTTCGCGCGCCGCCGTGATCGAAAGCGCCGAGATGCCGACATCGGCCTGATCGGTGCGGATGCGCTCGAACAGATCGGTCACGTTCGGTGCGACCTGATAGCTGGTCTTGAGCGCCAGCCGTTCGGCGATGGCGTTCCACAGATCGATGCTGAAACCGGAGAGAGCGCCGTCGTGCGCGACGACCATCGGCGGCAACACCCGGGTTACAACCCGCAAGTTATCCGGGCTCGATTGCGCCTGGGCCAATACCGGGGCTGGAACTGCGCAAACCGCCCATAGAATAAGCGCCGCGGCAAAACGCGATGCTGAACCCAACATGAACTCCCCCATTTTAGATCTGGAGAGTTAGGTAGGCCGCGGGGTGATGATGTCAAACAAAAACGGCCGCAAATAAAAACGGCCCCGGGATACCGGGGCCGTTTCGTGCTGCGCTTATAAGCGCGGCTTATTATTTCTTAGTTATTTCTTGGCGACGACTTTATGAGCGGTCTTTTTAGCATGCGCCTTGGCGGGCGCTTTCTTGGCGGCATGATGGACGGCGTGTTTGGCAGGGTGTTTGGTGGTGGCCGCGAAAGAGGGGGCCGCCAGGGTCAGAGCAACTGCAGAGAACAGTACGATCTTCAACGCACGCATTTTAGAAAAACTCCTATTGAGACACTTGACCTGCACACTCTGGTTTGCGGGCTTCGGACACCGAAATCCGGTTAAGCAAAGCGAAGTCGTAAGATGACTATAAGGCCGATGGGTTACTAAATCGTATCGATTTTTACGAATATCCAACGAGTCGTTGGGCGATGTGACCTAATCCCCACACCCTCTCCAACACGCTGGCCCCTCCACACGCTGGCGGTGCGGGCGGGGGGTTGCTACCTTCGTCTAAGTGAATAATGACGTAAAAAAGCCGGGGATAAGGGGCAAAGACCATGAAAAACGACATATCCGCCTCCCGCCTGATCGACGGGCGCATTAAGGAATTGGGCGACTGGCGGGGCAAGACCCTCGCCCATGTCCGCGCCCTGATTAAACAGGCCGACCCAGCGGTGGTTGAGACTTGGAAGTGGATGGGCGTGCCGGTCTGGGAGCACGACGGCATCCTCTGCACCGGCGAGACCTATAAAAGCGTCGTCAAACTGACCTTCGCCAAAGGCGCGTCATTGAAGGACCCGGCCAAGCTGTTCAATTCCAGCCTGGAAGGCAACATGCGCCGCGCCATCGATATCCGCGAGGGCGAAGCCATCAACGAGGCTGCCTTCAAGGCCCTGATCCAGGCCGCGATCGCGCATAACCAAAGTAAGACCAAGAAACCGGCAAAAAAAGCCGTGAAGAAAAAGGCGCCGGTAAAGAAAAAGGCCAAAAAGAAATGATGAAAGCTCTGCAAAACGTCCATCCGATTGTCTTTCTGCTGATTGCGACAACAGTGGAGGTTGCCGGCGACGCCCTTATCCGCAAAGCGATCTACGATCACGCCGGGCTTTATCGACTTGGGCTGTTTTTAGCCGGTGCGGCGCTGCTGTTCGCATATGGGACATTTCTGAACCTCGCGCCGGTGGAGTTCGGACAGGTCGTGGGGCTTTATATCGCGACGCTGTTTGTGGTCTGGCAGGTGATTACTTTCATCTCCTTCCGGACCTTGCCGACCATACCGATGCTGGTGGGCGGCGCGTTTATCGTCGCGGGCGGTTTGGTGGTGACGTTCTGGAAACCGGCTTAAGAGACTTTTACGTATAGGTCGTTCGGCACACAGAGCGAAGACACGTGAGGTTATGAATGCCTCTACCTAAAATATTCGCACCGACCGGATATCTCGAATTCGTGAACGATGGGGCCGGAAATGTGGCCGAAATACACATACGCTATACTTGGAAAGACGACATCAAACGGAGTGTCATTGCCTTAGTACTCTTAGGCATGGGCTTGTGTCTGATCGCTCCGAATCTAAATCCCAGGCGTCATTTTCGCAGCGAGTACGCAGGCGTGCTTCTAATTTTTGCGGGAGCAACCATACTTTTTCGCATTATCCATGCGCGCCTTACTCACGGCGGAAATGACGTCGTCGTCGTCGCTAATGATCAGGGACTCAATCTATTTCTATATGAGCAAATTAGTATTGTTCCATGGAGTGACGTGGGCAATTTGGAAATTTGGAAGACGGTCAGCCAAGGGGAATTGCTCGTAGCAACGCTGCGAAACGAAGCAATATATCTCAGTCAATTGCGGCAAAATCACCCGCTGAGTCCCGACAAAAAGAATGCCCCGCCGTTCGCAACTGTCGCTTTCGGGCATGCCTATGATATTTACAAACTGCTCGACCCCCTCAGATCGTTGCGCGACCGAGCCAAGGCACATGAAACGCAACCGATCGATGTCTCTGCATCTCCAAGCCCAGACGAATCCGAATTCACAAACTCAGCTCCTATGAATACTCCCCTGCGCAAACCTTCTGTCGCGAGCGCTTCGCGATTGGTGAGCGTTGCCGTCTTCTGCGCTTCAATCGCTTTTGTCGTTTATATGTTTGTTTCCAACGGCGGCTTTCCGGCGCTTCATTCGGCATTCAGGGCTTACGCTGGACATAACGATGATGATGATTCTGTCGCTCCCAATACAAATCTCAAATCCCAAGCCGATGGCGGCGATGCGTACGCACAATTCCTGCTCGGTTCACGATACGAATTCGGGCGAGACGGCTATCCGAGAGATGCTCAGGAAGCTGTACGCTACTACACACTGGCTGCCGACCAGGGAAATTATAAAGCGGAGTTCAATCTCGGTCTTATTTATCAGTACGGCAAATACGGCGTCGCTAAAGACGAGGAGAAGGCCGTACAGCTTTATACTTTCGCAAAGGCCCAAGGCGATTCATCGGCTGCCAGCGGCCTAGCGATTATGTATATGAACGGAGAAGGCGGGCTTCCAAAAGACGAGGCGGCTGCGATGGAGCTTTTTAAAGGCGCCGCGGATAGGAATGATTCGGTCGCCCAGTATTACTTAGGGCGTGCTTATTTGATTGGAAATTCTTCTATTACAAAAAATGACACGGAGGCCGTCAGGCTCTTCCGGTTATCGGCCGATCAAGGTCTATCAGATTCTGAAGTCGCGCTCGCATATCTTTATTACAACGGCACGCACGGCGTTTCACAGAGCTATGAAGAAGCGGCGCGCCTTTACAAACTGGCCAGCGATCATGGCAATGCTCAAGCCATGTATGGCCTGGCTTCAATGTACAATAGTGGGCTGGGTGGACTCCCAAAAGATGGCGTTCAAGGCCGCCAGCTCCTTCAACGCGCGGCGTCGCTTGGATATGCTCATGCGCGCGAGCTGCTCGAAAGATACGACGCGAAGAAGCCTGCCAAGCCTTAAACGACTCGTGCTTAATGCTGCTTATGCAGCTTCACGACCCAATCGCAGTCCTGATCTTTGTCGACATAACCGGCGACGATAGTATCGCCCTGCAGGCGACCATCCAGGGGCGTCTCTTTCATATTGGGTCTCGTCAGGGAGCCGGACACATAACCTTCCTCGGTGATGAAGCCCTTCACCTCGGGCGCACCAGCAGGCGATTTCAAATGCCCGTTGGAGATCGATACTTGCTCCACGCTGAAGGGCGCGCAACGCAAGGGGTTTGAGGCAGGCTCGGCGGTGCCGCTATAGGTGCCGTCATACCGCGCACTGATGCCGCTGGCGGCATGGGCGAACCCAGCAGTTGCGATCAAAGCGAGGGCGAGGAATACGCGGGCCGAAGAGCTGTTCCAAGCATTGTTCATGGCCGTTCTCCCATTGCTCATATGCAGAGTCGCAACGGGATGAAGTATTGTTTGTTCCGCTAAAAACAGACGCGAGAATCGCTGGCGCTTTACCCGCGCCCGTCCAGCACTTTGCGCACCTTGTCGGCCAGATCGTCGATGGTGAAAGGCTTGCTGATGAGCGACACGCCCGCATCCAGCACGCCGTTATGCACCACGGCGTTGCGCGTATAGCCGGTGGTGAACAGCACTTTCAGATCGGGCCGCAAGCGCTTGGCCTCGTCGGCCAGTTTCCGCCCGTTGGTTTCGGGCATCACGATGTCGGTGAACAGCAGCTGGACGTCGGCCCGCTCGCGCAGGGTCCCG
>CAITZE010000461.1 GCA_903896775.1 uncultured bacterium | reverse complement strand
GGCCCGTAGGAGATGCGGATCAGGCGGTTCACCGTCAGCCCTAAGAATTCCATGACTCTGCGAACTTCGCGATTTTTGCCTTCGCTGAGCGACACCGTAACCCAGCAGTTGCTTTTTGCGGCACCCTTTTCCTGGCCATCGGCGGTGGTGGATTCAAGCTTTGCGTCAATCGCGCCGTACCGCACGCCATCTACGGTCACGCCGTCTTTCAGGCGGGCGAGTTGGCTGGCGCTCACGCGGCCATGCACACGCACGCGATAACGGCGCACCCAGCCGCGCGACGGATGTTCCATCTCGCGCGCCAGCGCGCCATCATTGGTAAGAAGCAAAAGCCCTTCGGAGGTCAGATCGAGCCGACCAATACTGACAACGCGTGGCAGTTCGGGCGGCAGCACATCGAACACAGTCGTGCGGCCTTTTTCATCCTTGTGCGTGGTGACAAGGCCCTTGGGTTTATGGAAGCGCCAAAGTCGCGCGCGGTCGGCGGTGGGTAGTCGATCGCCATCGACACGCACATCGTCGCCGTCCTGCACCGTGATGGCTGGTGTCTCGAGGACGTTGCCATTGATCGTGACGCGTCCGGCCGCGATCCATTTCTCGGCATCGCGGCGTGAACACAATCCGGCGCGCGCCATGACCTTGGCGATGCGGTCGCCTTTGCGAGCGCCCTGTTCAGTGCCTTTTTTGGTGGCTTTCTTTTTAGCGGGCGTTTTCATTTTGAACCGGCTCGCATGCGCGCTGCGTCGACAAAGGCGGCGAACAGGCGTTCGTCGGCGGGGCTGATATGAAATTCGGGGTGCCATTGCACGCCAATGCAAAACGCGCGCGAGGGATCTTCAATGCCTTCGATCACGCCATCGGGTGCCACGGCATCGACAATGATATTGGCGGGCACGTCTTTAACCGCCTGATGGTGGGCGCTGTTGACGGGCACGAGCGTCTCGCCCGTGATCCGATGCAACTGCGAGCCTTCGAGGATCGCGACATCGTGGCCTGGCTGATGGCGCGGATTAGGTTGTTCGTGGGCGAGCGGTTGGTTCACTTCATCGGGAATGTGTTGGATCAAACTGCCGCCCAAAGCCACGGCGAGCAGTTGTTGACCGCCGCAGATGCCAAGAATCGGTTTGTCAGCGTTCAACATGGCGCGCGTGAGGCCAAGCTCAAAATCGGTGCGACCCTCTTTCAACACGACCGTGGGATGCCGCTCACCTTCACCGAACAGGGCAGGGTCCACGTCGAAAGCGCCGCCTGAAACCAGAAGGCCGTCGAGTAGCTCGGCATATTGCGCAACGAGGCTCGGTTCATGAGGCAACACCAGCGGTAAGCCGCCGGCGGCACGTACCGCCGAGCAATAATTCTCGCGAATGGCGTACCACGGATATTTGGAATAGCCGGTGCGGCCGCCATCATCGGCCGGGCTGCTCGTGGGTTCTTCGCTATCGGCGGTAATGCCGATCAGGGGCGCGCGCATGGATCACCGTAGGTTTATGGGCGGAGTAGGGCCGTAGCCCAGGCATCAAGTCAAGCCTGACTTCCAATTACCCGTTCTACAAAGGCGCTTTTGGGTCGATGTGTGGCATGGGTTTTAGGCGCTTTGAAAACGCGATCACGTCCTCCTGCACAAATCCCAACGTATCGTAGAACGTGTGCATGGCCTGGTTTGACTTGCGGACTATGAGGTGCATTTTCCATATGCCCTTTTCTATCAGCCAGCGTTCGGCTTCAGCCATAATGTGGCGGCCCAAACCATGACGCTGGTATGTGGGGTCGACAGCGACATAGTAAACCCAGCCGCGATGGCCATCATGTCCCACCATGACGCTGGCGATAATCCGCCCGTCTGTTTCCATAACAAGCACGTCTGCGTTCGGGCTTTTGCGAGCGAAAGCAATGTCGGTAGGCGCGTGATTGTGAGGCCGGGTTAGGCCACGGGCTGTCCACAGAGTGACGAGGGCCGTCACGTCCTGGTCAGTGGCGGGCCGTGCCGGAGCAAAGGAGGTGTGGGCGGTTGTCATAGCTTTCTCCATACGAGAAAGCGGCTGACATTACGAAAACGCCGCGAGGGATGCTAGCGAAGAGTGCTCAGCTCTGATCGTCGTTGGGGACGGGCACGAAGGGCACACTCGGCACCGCGTTGAGCATTTCGTAGGTGCGGTTTGCTTCCGCGGCGCGGCCCTTAGCGATACCGCGCTCAAGAGCAGCCTGATCGGCGGCCTGGTTAGGCGTATGCGGGCCGCTGCTTTTGGTCAGAGCGCGGGTCATGGCTGTGGTGAGATCGTTGCCTTTAAATGCGCCGGAGGAAAGACCGCCATCGCTGCCGCTGCTGTTGCCGTCTGCGTCCTCTTCTTCGCCGCCGTCACTCATGCTCATAGGATGAGCTGAAATCTGTTTGGCCATTTCCTCGATCATGAATTGCGTGACCATCGCCTTGGTGGGATCGGTTTGGTCGGTCTTCTGCGTTTTGGCGATAGCGGCGCGCATATCCGGGCTGACGGTACCGCGCTCAGGCGCGATGGGCGTGGAGGCATCGGTCATGCCGACAGCTGAAGCTGCATCGGCGTAGCGGTCCATCTGGCCGGTGAAACGATCGCGCACCAGCTTCACGACCTCAGCGGCGGTCCGCGCGTGACCTGCGGCGTTGTAGAAAACAGACGTGTTGGCTTTAGCGGCAGCCGGCAAAATACTCACGGCCGAAGCTGTGGGTTCGTTTGTCGACGCGCTCAAAAGCTGGCTCGCACCGCTCGCACCCAGGAAATGCGCGAGATAAAGATCGGAGGCATCGGGGCTATGCCCCAATGTGTCTTGCAACGACGTCGCATTGTCGCGGGCATATTCGGCAGCCATAAGGGCTGAAGCTTCGGGATTACCGCGCAGGGCCATGAGCTGTTTGTCGGCGGCGGCATCTTTAACGACAGGTTTGCCGTCGTCGCCGGTGGAGATTTTCTGCGCGAGGCCGCCATAACCGTACAGCGAGCCGTATTTCTTCATCATGTCGAGCCAGGTGCCGCGCGTGAACTGAAACAACCCAGCGGCGGAAGAGGTATCGGCCTGGGCGTCGGGTTGCAGGCTGCTTTCCTGCGCGGCTTTGGCGACGAGGTATTGAAAGCTCACGCCGCTTTTCTGACTGGCACTTTGTAAACCGGTCAATGTCGCGCGATCGACGGTTTGCCCGGCGATCTTCACCATGTCGGAAATTTGCTGAACCATCGGCGGCCAAGGCTCCAAAACGTGTAGCCTTGGATTTTACCCGCCCGCGGTTACTGAAACCTTACTCGACGTTAACGCGTTAAGTGACTGATTATATTGAACATTTATTGTTCAAAAATGCCCGCTGAGGACACCGTACGGCCTTCGACGATTTTGCGCTGACCCATATCGGAGAGTAGGGCCTTGGCTTGGGCCGTACAGCCGGCACTGGCCATCCAATCCAAAGTGGCTGTTTCCGAATCCGTTGTCGGCGCGACATGTACCGTAAGGATGTGTTGCGTGGTCGATGTATCGAGCGTCACGACATAGGACGTGCCTTCGTCGAGTGGCAGTTCGTTCGGCCATGGTAGCGTCGGATCATTGATGCGCCAGGGCTTTGTGACCGGTGCGCCGGCATTCGCTGTGCGGCGTGTGAAACTGATGCTTGTCGCCGGGCGCGGCTGCGGACGCCACAACACGGCATCCTCGCCACGACGTACACAGGCCGAACCGGTCGCGGTTACATCCAGCGCCCACATATTCGGCAAGACCGCAACCGGTGTCATGCTGCGTGTCGCGCCGGGCGCCGGATGGCTGTCGCCGGCTGTCGGCGATTTGACGATTGCGGCAAGGCGGTCGAGAAAACTTGGTCCCGTTGCGCCGCCGCTACCGCCGCCGGGAACGCCGGTGTAAGGGCCCTTGATTGTAACCGCGACGCCGCGCTCGTCCATCAGCACAAGCCGAGCCGCGGCGGGCACAGAGATTGTCTTGCCGCCGTCGAAGGTGCGGCCCGCTGCGAAATCGTTCACGCCGTCGCTTTCCAAAACCAGAATCTTATTGGCCCAAGCCGGCGATATCGCCAATACGGCGAAGAGTGCGAGTAAAATCGTCACGGTTTTCATAACAGGTGCCTCACTTATATTCTCACGTGCAGCTTCACTTGCGCTTCAATATGACTGTGCAGCCCTTCTCGCCTTTACGCAATCGCTTGAGACGAAATTTTCGTCAAACGGGCTTATGCTCAACGGTCTTGACGACTGTTAGTTCCTCGCCGACTCTGCGGGCATGACAGCCTCTTCCGATGTTTCAACAGATTTTATGGCGCTCGCCTTTCAGGAAGCCGAGGCCGCAGGTGCGCGCGGTGAAGTGCCTGTGGGTGCGGTTGTCGTTGATCCTACAAGCGGCACGGTTCTCGCTGCTTTCGGCAATCAGACGGAAGCTGCGTGCGATCCTACGGCACATGCTGAGATTCTCGCGATCCGCGCGGCAGCCGCCGCCGTTGGGGGTCCGCGTTTGGCGGGATGCGATCTCTATGTGACCCTGGAGCCTTGCGCCATGTGCGCGGCCGCCGCATCGCTCGCGCGTTTGCGTCGCGTAATTTACGGCGCTTACGATCCCAAGGGCGGCGGAGTCGACCATGGCGCCCGCGTATTTACGCAACCGACCTGTCACCACCGGCCTGAAGTGGTGGGCGGCGTCAACGCTAGCCGTGCAGAAGCGCTGTTAAAGGGTTTTTTCGCGGCCCGGCGCTGAATACGAGCCGGTATTGGCCTTTGCAGGCGGCGTGGTTCCTTTTACCATAGCGCTATGAGATTCCCCTTTGCCCCCACTGCGGCGCGCCTCGCCATGTTTCTGGCATGTTTCATGCTGACGGCCGCGCCGGTGTCGGTCGCGTTTGCAAAAGAAGCAAAGGACGCCAAAGAAGGCGACGCCAAAAAGGGCGGCGACAAAAAACCCGCCGATAAAAAGTCGACCGAGAAAAAGCCAAAACCCAAACCGGTCGAAGGCGCAATCGGCTACGGCGGTGCGCAAGTGCAATTACAGCCGATCATGGCGCCTTACCGTACGTCCTACGGCACCCAGTATCAGGTGGTGACTGTTCGCATGACGCTCGACGCGGGGCTGAACGAAAAGCCCGCATGCTTCATGATCCCGATCCTTCAGGAAAAATTCCTGCTGTATTTTTATCAGACGGAACCGACGCCCGATGACTTTGTCGGTCAGCGCAAAGATGTGATGGTGAAAAAGCTGCTTGATCTGGCGACTGCGACGACAGATCGTGGCTACTACGCCGGCGTTGAACTGGTCGACGAAACCTCGAAGTCGCTCGACGACGATCCCAAATCCAAGACCTTGTCGGTCCAGTGCAATAAGTAGCGGCGTCGGTTACGATTGCTTCTCGCGTGCTATCGCCCGCCAGCCGATATCGCGGCGGCAAAAACCACCCGGCCACTTAATCGCATCTACGCCCTTGTAAGCCAGCGCTTGCGCTTCGCTGACGGTTTTGCCCGTGGCGGTAACGGCCAGCACACGTCCTCCGTTGGCGACGACGACGGTTTTACCATCGCGCACTTCGGACTTGGTGCCGGCGTGAAACACGGAGACGCCCTCGATTTTCGCGGCTGCATCTAGGCCTTCGATGATCGTGCCTTTTTGCGGTGTACCCGGATATCCGTTGGCGGCCATGATCACGGTCACGGCGGCTTCGTCGTACCAGCGCAGATCGAAGTTTTTCAGCTGTCCGTCCACCGCGGCGATCAGCGCCGGCAGCAGATCGGATTTAAGGCGCATCATCAGCACTTCGCATTCGGGGTCGCCAAAGCGCACGTTGAATTCGAGCGTCTTGGGGCCGTCTTTGCTGATCATAAGCCCTGCGAACAGCACGCCTTTGAAAGGGCAGCCTTCCGCCGCCATGCCGCGCACGGTCGGCATGATGACCTCGGCCATGATGCGGTCCTGCATAGCCGCATCGACAATCGGCGCCGGAGAATAAGCGCCCATGCCGCCGGTATTGGGGCCGGTGTCGCCATCACCGACGGCCTTGTGATCCTGCGCGGCCACAAGCGGCAGCGCGGTCTCGCCGTCGACGATGGCAAAAAAGCTGGCTTCCTCGCCGTGGAGAAATTCCTCCACGACAACTTCATTGCCCGCTGCGCCGAAAGCTTTGTCGGTCATGATCGTGTCGATGGCGGCATGGCCCTCGGCTACGCTCTGGCACAGGATCACGCCTTTGCCGGCAGCAAGGCCGTCGGCTTTGACCACAACCGGCGCGCCTTTCGCGGTGATGAAGGCCTTGGCTTTGGCGGCATCCGTGAACCGGCCATAGGCTGCTGTCGGCACATTATGGCGGGCGAAAAAGTCCTTCATGAAGGCCTTGGAGCCTTCGAGGCGGGCGGCTTGTGCCGAGGGGCCGAAGGCTTTGATGCCCGCTGCCGTCATTTGGTCCACAAGGCCCGCGACCAACGGCGCTTCAGGCCCCACAACGACAAAGTCGATGTTTTGCGCCCTAGCCACAGTCACGAGACCGGAAATATCGTCGGAACTCACTGGCAGGCAGGTGGCGACATCGGCAATCCCGGCATTGCCGGGCGCGCAAAATAAAGCGTCGCAAAGCGGGGATGCACTCAAAGCCCAACACAGGGCGTGTTCCCGCCCGCCGCTGCCTACAACCAAGACTCGCATCGTCATTCCCCTCGGTCTGCCCGCTTCCCGACCTACAAGACCGCCGTCTGCTGTGGCATAACAGAGCCATGAGCGACTTGTCATCCCCCGAGCCTATTTCCCCGGCGCCTTCCAATGCCGCCTCTTTCACGGTCACGGAACTGGCGGCGACGTTAAAGCGCACCGTCGAGGACGCGTTCGGCTACGTTCGTGTGAAGGGCGAGATTTCCCAGCCCAAAATTCCCGGGTCTGGGCACTGTTATTTGCGCCTGAAGGACGAGAACGCCTGCATCGATGGTATCATTTGGCGCGGCACGCTGAGCAAGCTCTCGATCCGTCCCGAAGAAGGCATGGAGGTCATTGCGACCGGCCGCTTGACGACCTATCCCGCGCGCTCCAGCTATCAGATCATCATCGAGTCCCTGGAACTGGCCGGCCAGGGCGCGCTGTTGAAGCTGCTGGAAGATCGCCGCAAGAAACTCGGCGCGGAAGGTCTGTTCGACGAGGCGCGCAAAAAGCCGCTGCCCTATCTGCCGGGCGTCATCGGCGTTGTGACCTCGCCCACGGGCGCCGTGATCCGCGATATCCTGCATCGCCTCGCTGACCGCTTTCCACGCCGTGTGATCGTCTGTCCTGTGAAGGTGCAGGGCGAGGGTGCTGCCGATGAAATCGCGGCGGCCATTTTCGGCTTCAATGCACTGGCCGTCGACGGCGATATCCCGCGTCCCGATGTGATCATCGTCGCGCGCGGTGGCGGCAGTTTGGAAGACCTTTGGTCTTTCAACGAGGAAGTCGTCGTGCGCGCCGCAGCCGCATCGCTGGTGCCGCTGATCGCTGCGGTGGGCCACGAAACCGATTGGACCTTGATCGATCTTGCCGCCGACCGCCGCGCGCCAACGCCAACCGCTGCCGCCGAGATGGCGGTGCCGGTGCGCCTTGATCTATTGGCTGAAGTCCAACAACGTCATGGCCGCCTCATGCAAGCGGTCACACGTACGTTGGAAGAGCGCCGGATTCATCTTGAAGGTTTGGTGCGCGGTATCCCGCGCCTCGACATGATTGTCGCCCAGAAGACGCAAGACCTGGATGCGCTGGGCGAACGTCTTGCCGAAGCGCCGCAACGTTTGCTGGCCGCCAAGAACGATGCGCTGCTGATGTTGAGCGGACGTTTGGTGTTGGATCGCTTCACGGCGGATTTGCGCCGCCATACCGTGGATTTGCAGAATCTCACCGACCGCGCCGTGCGGGCCCTGGGGCGTGCTTCGACCGATGCTGGCACGCGACTGACTAATCTTCTCGCGCGCCTTGAGTCGGTCTCGCCGCGGCGTGTGCTGGAACGCGGCTACGCCATGGTGCGCGATGCGAGTGGCGCGCCGGTCACAGGTGTGGCCGGTGCAGCAGCGGGGTCGGCGCTCAAAATCGAATTCGCAGACGGTGACGTTCCGGTTCGCGTTGAAGGTGCAGCCTCTAAACCTGTGCGCTCCGTGCCTAAGAAAGACGGCGGCAATCAAGGAACGCTTCTATGATCCGCGCGAGCTTGTTTTTATTCGCCACACTTATTGCGGCATCTGCTTTTGCAGACGATGTGACCTTCACGGGCCGCATGGAACAGGGCGGTTTGGTGATTGGCTCCGCTCCGGCGGGGACGGCGCTCACCTTCAACAACAACAAGATTCCGCTGACGCCCGACGGACATTTTCTGCTGGGCATCGGCCGCGACGCACCGGAGCATGTTGATCTGCATGTGACATTGCAGGACGGCACGGCCGAGACCAAAACCCTCGCGATTGCCAAGCGTGATTGGGAGATTGAGCGTGTCGATGGTGTGCCGCAACAATTGGTCACACCGGACCCCGTGCTCTCGGCCAAGATCGCCGCCGAGAATAAGCTGATGTACGCGGCTTATATGAAACTCGAACTCACGCCCTTCTTCGAGACAGGTTTCATCCGCCCGGCTGAGGGCCGCATTTCCGGCGTCTTCGGCAGTCAGCGTATTCTGAACGGCACGCCGCTTGCGCCGCATACGGGCCTTGATATTGCCGGCGGTATGGGCGGACAGGTACATGCGGCGGCGGACGGCATCGTAACGCTCGCGCATCCGATGATGGTCATGACCGGCAATACCATTGTGCTCAATCACGGCTTCGGCCTTGAGACGATCTACATTCACATGAGCAAGATTTTGGTGACCGAAGGACAGCAGGTGAAACAAGGCGATCTTATCGGCGAGATCGGCATGACGGGCCGCGCCAACGGTCCGCACTTGCACTTCGGCGCGACGTGGTTCAATACCCGGATCGACCCCGCAACTCTTCTTGATGTTTTGCCGGCCCCGGCGAAATAATTAGCCGAGCTTCTTTTCAAGAAGCTTATCGAGCGCGTAAGTGTTTTCCCATTCCGCCGTCACCGTCAGCACGTTGACCTGCTGGCGTTGATCGGGGTCGAGGCGCACCGCGTCCTTCACCGTTGTCACCGGTAAAGCATTCAAGTTGTAGGCTTCATCGAGAAGGCTTTCGATATCGGCGGCGGCATAGCCGTAGTGATCGGCGAAGGGGTGAAACGCCACCACACGTGCGCCTACGGCCTGCAGAGTATTCAAAAACCGATCCGGTCCGCCGATGCCGGCAAAAGCTACGACCTTTTGACCGCGTAACGCGCGCCATTCCGGACCCAGCGCCAGTCGCGCCCGCAAGACTGGCAGGCGGTCGCCGAGCCGGTTTGCGAGATTGCGCGGATCGTCACCCATAAGTACGACTGCATCCGCGCGGGCGAGGCCGTTGCTGACAGTCTCACGTAACGGGCCTGCCGGCACCATACGGCCGTTACCGAAGCCGCTAGCGCCATCCACAACAACCAGCGAAAGGTCTTTGGCGAGGCTTGCATGTTGATGGCCGTCGTCCATGATCAGGACGTCGGCGCCATCGGCAATCGCCAGCGGCGCGGCCAGCGCGCGTTTATGCGCGACCCATGTCGGAACGCGGCGCGCATGTAAGAGCGCTTCATCACCCACGCCATCGACAGTGTGAGTATGGGCGCTGACTTTCACGGGTCCGGCGAGGTTGCCGCCGTAGCCGCGTAACAGGATCGCGGGGGTTCGTCCTTGATCGGCGAGGCGTGCAGCAATGGACGCTGCGATGGGTGTCTTGCCGCTGCCGCCGACGGTAAGATTGCCGACGCAGATGACGGGTTTTGTGGCGCGATACGGTTTTGCACGTGCCATGCGACGCGCTGTAATCGCACCGTAAATGAGTCCCAGCGGCTCAAGCAGGCGGGCAATTCCGTTATCGTCCCACCAGAAATCAGGTGCGCGCATTGTTTCTGCTCTTACGCGCATGAATGCCTTGCGTCATGGCTTCATAGCCAGCGATGGCGTCGGCTTCAGCGCTCACGCGGATCAAATCCTCTTCTAACTTGGCCCTCAATGCGGCGAGCGTGGCATCGTCCGCATCGCGCGGCACGGTAATGGGGTTCCCCCATATCATGGCGCCACGTCCGAAAGGCAAGGGGACGATCAGCCGATCCCAGGTGTTGAGCACGATGCGGTGGCTGACGGAAATTGACGCCGGCAAAATCGGTATGCCGGAAAGCCGCGCTAAGGCGAGGATGCCATCGCCCGCGACCATGCGGGGCCCTCGTGGTCCATCGGGGGTCACGCCGATGCTCTCGCCCTGCCGCAAAAGCCGCACCAAGCTGCGCACGGCGTCGCCGCCACCGCGGGTGGTCGAGCCGGCGACGGTCTGAAGGCCAAAGTGCGCGATAGCGGCAGCGACGAGTTTGCCGTCAGGGTGGGAGGAGATCAGCATGTGGAACCGCTGCCGCGAGGGCCAACAGGTCGGCATCATGGCAAGCCGGTTGTGCCAGAAGGCAACAATGACGGGCTTTTCGCCAGCCCAGGCTGCGGCGGGGGCGGCCACATTGACCGCCTGCCAGCGTGTCGTCCATTTAACGGACGCAATCAGTCCAGCGGCCAGCGCAGCGAGTGCGCGCTGGACGAAAGGCTTGCGCCCCAGGCGTTTGAGCACTGTGCCCATGCCTATCGCCCCGCCGGAGGCGTAACTTGCATCGTGTCGATCATCAGCCGACAATAAAGGAGATCGGCGGCCCTGAGAACCAGATGGGATTGGGGCGCCTTTTGGAGGTTGTCTATGCCGTCTAG
>CAITZE010000460.1 GCA_903896775.1 uncultured bacterium | reverse complement strand
GGCTTCACGTTGAAGCATTCAAGAATCTACAACGTCGGCCGCGGTGTGCAGGACGACTGGTCGGGCTCCAAGAACATCACCATTCTCGACAACAGCTTCATCGGCCGTCATGACCCATCGCATGTTGTCGGCTGGAACGGTGAATGGCTGAAACGTGCAGCCGGTTATGAAGAGCTCGGTGGTCCGAACGGTTCCGAATACGGCGTCAAGATTTACGGCCAAGGCAATGTCGTGGCTTATAACTACTTTGCCAATTGGCACGACGGCTTGGATATTGCCACTTATGGCAACCCCGACGGTGCGACCAGTAAGGAAGGCGAAAATCGCGACCACATACCGGTCTCAATCGACTTCTATAACAACGACTTCTTTAACATGGGCGATAACTGTATCGAAGCCGATGGCGGCGCCCATAACATCCGCGTCTTCCGCAACCGCTGTTATAACTCTGTCGGCGGTGCATTGAGCTCCAATCCGACACCCGGCGGCCCGAACTATTTCATCCAGAATCTTGTCTACAACACGTCCACGGGCGGGGTGACAAAGTATGGTTCGGCGGCTGGTATTCTGACGTATCAGAACACCTTCATTGGCGATGTGCGCGCGGGTGCGCCCAGCATGTACTTTGCCAACAATCTGATCCTTAGCAACGGCCGTGGCCCGATCTATGCGATCACTACGCAGACCAACTATTCGACGTCGGACTACAATGGCTTCCGCGCCAACAACGGCGGCGACCATATGTTCGAATGGAATACGCCGCCGCTCGATGTTTCAATCGGCCCTGAAGATTCGGTTGTCAAACGTAACTATAAGTCGCTTGAGGAATTCGCGGCGACGGGTATCGACAAGCATAGCGTCATGGTCGACTACAACGTCTTCGCCAAAGCGACAGCACCGGATCGCAAGGATATCGAGCGCCTCTACGCGCCTGAAGATTTCGATTTCACGCTTGTCGCCGGCTCGGTTGCCGTCGATGCAGGCGTGGTCTTGCCGAATATCAACGACGGTTTCACAGGCAAAGCGCCTGATCTCGGTGCTTATGAAAGTGGGCAAGCGCTGCCGCATTATGGTCCGCGCACGCCGGTGCCCGGAAAGCCCATGGGTGACGGCACAATACGTTCTTTGGTGGGACCGCCGGCGGGTTACTAATCGCTGAGCGAAAATTCACACGACGGGGGAAGACGTTATGACGAAACACTTCTATCGCAAATTCGGCGCCTTAGTTACTGCCTCGGCTCTACTTCTTTCTTCCACGGCCTGGGCCGATCAGATCGCCTGCAATATGTCCGCCTACAAAGCGCAAAGCGGTTTGACAGCGGCCGCCGACGGCGCGGCGCTGGTCGTGACTTGGAGCGGCGAGGGCGATCAGGAAGTACGTCTGCGTCTATCGGTCAACGGCGGCACGCCGACGATTGAAGAACTGGCGCTTCGCCACGGCACAGGGGCTTGGACCCCGCTCGCCAGCAACGTCGTTCCCGATTATTCCGTGATGACCGGCTTGCGTCGTATGTCTAACCAGCAGCTCGAGCCGCTGTATGGCTTGGGCGTGAAACTTACTCAAGCTGAACTCAACAAGTATCGTTGGGACCCGTTCTGGGACGCTCCGTTCGATATGTCGACGCCGAAAGCCAATGCCAATGGCAGTTTCGGCAACCCGCCGCCGCCCGATGGCTTGCCGGGAACCGATCAGCCGGGCCTGCCGAGAAAGCCCGATGAAGTGCAGAAAGCAACGGCGGTTTACGCCGTTAAGAATTGCAGCGTCACCAGTGAAGGTTCGCGCATTGTCGTTAGCTATCCCGGCGTCAAGCTGGGGTTGTTCGATGGCAGCCTGCAATACACGATTTTCAAAGGCACCAATCTCATTCGCCAGGAAGTCGTGGCGACAACTAAAACCAATTGGGTGGCCTACAAATACGACGCAGGGCTGAAAGGCTTTGCGATCACACCGGACTCGCGCGCAACGTGGCGCGATATTTCCAACACCTGGCAAAATTATACTTTCGGCGGCAAGGTCAATGCCGAGAAAGTGCCGTTGATCGCTTACAACCGTCTTGTGTTAGCCGATCAGGGTAAAGCTGGTTCGATCGCGGCTTTCCCGCCGCCGCATAAATTCTTCTGGTCGCGCGAAGTCGCCGTCAACATGGGCTACAACTGGTATCGCAAGGACAGCGATACGTCCTACGCAATTGGTATCCGCCAAAATGAGCATGAAGAGCTGAGCGAAGGGCAGGGCAATTGGGCGCTGTATAGCGCCCGGCCCGGCACCCAGCAGCTCATGACGGTCTTCTTGTACCCGTCACTAGCCTCAAGCCAAGACACAGCCAAGCAAGTTCTGGCCTTTACACATGACGATCACTACGCGCCGCTGCCCGGCTATCAGGTCATGCAGCATCACTATCACATGGACCTAGGTTCACGGCTCATCGCGGCTAAGAACTTCAGCGAATTCCTGCCTGACCTTGAAGCCATCAAGGCTTTAGGTATCAACATTGTCAGCCAAATTGATTCGGTCATGCTGCAAGGCTTCTCGGTGACCGGCGCTTCCACGGGAATTCCGGAAACCGGTGGCCGTCGTCGCGTTGACCAATTCTCCATCACCGCGGCTTCGGTGGAAGGTGCGTTGGCCAGCTCCGACAAGAGCTTCCTTGTGCTGGCCGACCAGGAAGTCTACGGCAGCCCCTTGGGCGGTCATACCGATCTCCTGTTCTCTCATCCCGTCTATTGGGATCAGCGCCAGAAAGATCAACCCTTCGAAGAGACCGTGCCGAAGTACGGCCACGTCTATCACGTCGGTAGCGCCGAAGACTTTATGAAGATGGCGACGGCGGAGAATGCGTTGATCTCTATGCCGCATCCGCGCACGAAAGGTTCGACTGGCTTCCCCGACGCCGTCAAGGATCGCGACTTCTTCCATAGCCCCAACTATCATGGCTTTGGCTTGCGTTGGGGTATGGGTATCGACGGCTCGGAACGTAAGACTTGCGAAATTCG
>CAITZE010000459.1 GCA_903896775.1 uncultured bacterium | reverse complement strand
GGCCGCTCACGCACTGCGCGCGGCTTGAGGAGTCCGCACGATGACTGCTGAAAAAATCTCCGCGATTGCTGCCTTGACCGGATACGCGACCGCTGTGCCCACGCCGTTTAAGAATAACGCAATTGATGTCGATGCATTCCAGGCGTTCTGCGACTGGCAGATAGAGCAGGGCATATCGGCGTTGGCCGTTACCGCGACCACCGGCGAATCGCCGACGCTGAGCGATTCGGAACAGCGGTGCCTGATTCGTGCCGCCGTCGACACGGCACGCGGCCGTGTGCCGGTGATTGCCGGCGCGGGTTCCTGCGACACGCGCCATGCCGTGGCTTTGGCGCGTCAAGCGGAGGAGGAGGGTTCCGACGCCTTGCTTGCGGTGACGCCCTATTACAATCGTCCCTCGCAGGACGGGCTTTGGCAACACTTCGAAGCTATCCACAATGCGACTGCGATTCCCGTCATTCTATATGACGTGCCGTCACGCACCGGATGTTCGCTCGAGATCGACACGATCGTCCGCTTGGCGAAATTACCGAGGATCGTGGGTCTCAAGGATGCGACCGGAGATTTTACCCGGACTCATCGCTTGAGAAAACTTCTTGGCCCTCAGTTTCGCCTACTGAGTGGAGACGACGCGACAGCGCTGGATTTTCTGGCCATGGGCGGCGACGGATGCATCTCGGTTCTGTCGAACGTCGTCCCCAGCCTCTGTGTGCAGCTCTATGCAGCCTGGAAGCGCGGCGACAATGTCGAAGCGCGAACCATTGCTCGTAACTTAAGTCCGCTGACGACGGCGTTGTTTGCGGACAGCAATCCCGTTCCCGTCAAATGCGCCTTGGATCTGATGGGACGCATGTCGGCCGATGTCCGGCTTCCCCTGTGTCATCCGTCGTTTCAGACGCGGGTGCAGATTGTAAGTGCGTTGTCGCGTCTCGGCCTGATTGGTGCCCCGCAGACGCCGATCCTTCGGAGCAAGCCGCATCATGCGGCTGGCGACGTAGCGGCAACGATCGATCGTTGTTGAATATGTCCAACAGCCACGCTGAACGTGGGTAGTCGAGCCATGCCGCGGAAAATTTGTATAAGAGCTCTTGCGGTTTTCGTGAGCATGATCGTGCTCGCGGCCATTACGGCTAGCGCGCACGATCTAACCGATCAATCGTCAACTCCCGTCCGCTATTTGGCATCGTGGTATGGCGCCAACCATCAGGGCCATCCGACAGCGAACGGCGAAAAATTCGATCGACAAAAATTGACAGCTGCTCATCGCTCGCTTCCATTTGGAACGATTGTGCGCGTTACGAATCTTATCAACGGGAAGCAAGTGTTTGTCCGGATCAACGATCGCGGTCCGTATCATCGGGGACGCGCTCTCGATCTTTCGGAAGCGGCCGCCCGCCGTCTCGGTATGCTGCGTGATGGACTGATCGGCCCCCATTAGGTGGTCCGGGTAGAATGTTAGTGCATTGTTTCCTCCTTCGCCATTGCCGGCTGGTGGTGGAGCGTAGCGGAACCGGAAGGCGGCAATGGCGGCGTCGCGGTTTCCGGGGCCGGCGGTCGGTAGCCGAGGCTGCTGTGCGGGCGGATCGTGTTG
>CAITZE010000458.1 GCA_903896775.1 uncultured bacterium | reverse complement strand
TTCGGCGGCACGGCTTGCGTCGTGCCTAATCGTTCAGCCGCAGCGAAACGCCCCGCCAATAAACCAACGGCAGCACTTTCGACGTAACCTTCACAGCCCGTGATCTGTCCGGCAAAACGCAGACGCGGCATAGCTTTCAGCCGCAATGTTTTGTCCAATAGCCTGGGCGAATTCAGGAAAGTATTGCGATGAATGCCGCCAAGGCGCGCGAACTCGGCGGTCTCTAAGCCTGGGATCATGCGGAACACACGTGATTGTTCGCCATGTTTCAGCTTGGTCTGGAAACCGACCATGTTGAATAGTGTGCCAAGTGCGTTGTCCTGGCGCAGCTGCACCACAGCGTGGGGTCGCTGATTGGTGCGCGGATCGCGCAATCCTACGGGTTTCATGGGACCGTGCGCGAGGGTCTCGATGCCGCGTTCTGCCATGACTTCAATCGGCAGACACCCCTCAAAGTAAGGCGTGTTTTTCTCCCACTCTTTGAAATCGGTTTTTTCGGCAGCACGGAGCGCATGTATGAAACCTTCGTACTGCTCTTTATCCATCGGGCAGTTGATGTAATCGGCTCCGCCGCCTTCGACCTCAGCGCCCTTGTCGTATCGCGATTGGAACCAGGCCACGTCCATATTGATGGACTCACGATGAACGATGGGCGCGATAGCGTCGAAGAAGGCCAGCGCGTCCTGACCTGTTAAGCCAGACACGGCTTGGCTAAGGGCTGGAGAGGTGAGCGGACCTGTGGCGATGATAACCGAATCCCAATCTGTGGGAGGCAATCCCGCAACCTCTTCGCGTTCCACCGAAATCAGCGGCTGATCGGTCAGCGCTTTTTCTACAGCTGCTGAAAAACCGTCGCGATCCACGGCCAGGGCCGAGCCGGCTGGAACCCGGTGCGCGTCGGCTTCGCGGAGAATCAGCGAGCCGGCCCGGCGCATCTCAGCGTGCAAAAGCCCGACGGCGTTATAATCCGCGTCATCGGACCGAAAGGAATTGGAGCACACCAATTCCGCCAAACCGGCGGTCTTATGAGCTTCCGTGGTCCTGACCGGCCGCATTTCATGGATCACGGCGGGGACGCCAGCCTGGGCCAACTGCCAGGCGGCTTCGCTTCCGGCCAAGCCGCCGCCGATGATATGAACGGGATTGGGTTTTGGTGTATTCATGACCCCACCATAGGCATCTAGCCGCGAAGTTCAATGCTCCCCATTGCCGGCTAAGGTGTTGTATCTTCGGCGGACATTAAGTCACAGGAGTTCAGGTCGTTATGGCGAGTTACTATGTGGTTGGCGGGGAATACGCCGATACCTCTTTCACGATCCCCGTAGCCGGGTCTGAGACCGAGATTTACGGACCTTTCAATGAGCGCGACGCCAAAGTGCGTTGGCGCGAACTGACCGGTAAGACGGTCGACAACGCTATGGTGCGTTATTTTCTGAAGTCCGGTAATGAGATTACCGCCAAGACCTATTGGGTTGTCGGAGGTGAATATGCCGAGACATCCTTTACGCGGATGGTGCCGGGCAAGGAGTTGGAGGTCTACGGACCCTTCAACAACTGGGACGAGGCGCTTGGATTTTGGCGCGGTCTGACCTCCAAAAGTGTCGATGATGCTTTGGTGCGCTACGACATCCGCGAGAATTACCAGCCAGGTGACAGCGTTGCCGGAAAATGGGCGGCTGCGAGCGCAACATCCACACTGCAGCAAAATGCGACCAAGACTGTATCAGTGGCTAAATCTCCGGAGACGGTGCTGGCCTATCTTAAAGACGCGCGCAATTGGCCCAAGTGGGCCGCGCAAACATTCAAAACGGTGCGCGAAGGCAAAAACGGCATATGGGATGTTGATAAGCTCGACGGTCCGGCGCGCCTGACTATTAAGACTGAGGCATCAGGTGTGTTCGATCACGTTGTGAGTGCGAGCGATGGCTCCGAGATTTCGGTTCCGGGACGCGTTTTGCCTATCGGCGGCGGCGCTGTCGTGATGATGACATTCACGCGGCCACCGGCCTACAGCGACACACAATTTGCTCAGGACATGCGTACGGTCGATGAGGAACTTGCGGCGTTGAAGCGCGTACTGGAAAGCGCGTAAACGTTATTTGGTCGCCGCTTTGTCTGGCTTCGGCAAATCCGAGCAGCCTTGCGGTCCGCAGAACTGCACTGCGCCGGTGAGCCGGTCGAGGCGGTACATAAAGCCGTTGGTCGAATTGGGTGCGGGCACCAGATTATAGCGGCTCCCAAATAAGTCTCCGAGGAGCACCGCGAGAGCGGCGATAGCTGCGGCAAGAACAATCGAACGCGACAGGCCGGTGGGTAGAAACTTCTGCTTGAGCTGAACGCCTTCACCGCTGGGCTTATCATCGCCTTCGTCATCGCCGCCGGATTTGGCTTTTTTAACGGTGACGGGCGGCACCGCGCTTTTGGACGGTTCGCGGCCTGGGTCTTTGCCATCGGGAGCGCTCATGGTGACTTCCTCCTCTGTGTGCGAACCTGAAAAGGCCGCATACCAAGCAAGAACACTTTAGCTCGCCAAAGGGTTGCTGCAAACCGGCTATACGCGACGGTTGGCTGTTACGTTAATCCAGGGTGGGCGGTGGCGGGACATCGCCCGCCATGGCCAACTTATTCTCTGCGTCCAGGGGTTTGAGAGGCGTTGGTGCAGCCAGACCGCGCGTTGAAAGCACTGCATTTACGGTATCGACCAGCATTCCCGGCGAAACCGGCTTCATAAGGTATCCTTGAATACCGCGCCGCGCAGCCGCCTTATAAGTATCGGTATCCGTCCGCCCGGTTAAGACCACCACGGGGAGGGTTTTAAGGCGGGCTGACTTCGCGTTTCTGAGCTTGCGGATTAGCGCGAGCCCGCTGGCATTGGGCAGGACAAGGTCGACCACAGCCAGCTGAATATTCAGGCCGGGATCCTTGAACAGATAAAACAGCGCTTCTTCAGCGTTACCTGCGGCGACGATATTTTTATATCCACCGGCTTTGAGGAACGCGACGATCAGATCGCGGACTGCCGGTTCGTCCTCGACGACGAGGAGGCATGACATACGTTTGGTCATAGAAGGAACTGACGGCGAGGGGTTGCGGTTGGCGGGGAGAATACACAGAAGGCCCCGACGAGAAAACGATTCTCGCGGCTAAAATGTCGTTTTAGCCTAGCGTCAGGCATCTTCGAGCGTGTGTTCGTGGAGCTTGCCGGGCTTTACGTTCGGGACCAGCCAACCAGTTGCCGCTGCCAATATGGTGAACAGCAATGTCACCCAGAATACGTTCGATAGAGAATCGCTGACACCGATGTTCAATATACTGAGATCTGCAGCAGGAAGGTTTGCGCGCAAAGCGGGATCCATCATGGTCTCGACTGGGTCGCGCACGCCGGGCAGCTTCGTAGCGAGGCTGAGATTCAGCACAGCGCCCATTACAGCCGTACCAAAACTGCCGCCGACTTGGCGTGTGAACTGCTGCGTGGCAGTGGCGATTCCGCGATAGGCACCAGCGGCTTCCTGCATCGAGATATGCTGCGCGGAATTCATCATGCCCATGCCGGCGCCAATCAAAAACGCCGCCGCGATCGGCCACCAACCCCACAAGACATGCGCACTGATCTCAAGCGGTATGGCTGCGAGCGCTGCCAAAGCCAGACCGCCGGCTACGATCACGATGCCGCCGGTAACAGCACTCGTGCGGTAGCTGGTGCGCACCATCACGACACGCGAACTGATGGTCGCTGCCAAAGGCCAACTGAAGGACATAATGGACAGCGCGATGCCCGATTCCAGTACAGTGTTGCCCATCACGGCTTGCAGATAGGTCGGAAGAAAAGCGCCGACACCCATGAGCGCGCCGCCGATGCCGAAGCTGCCGACATTGCAAGCAAACAGAGTGCGGTTGCGCCATAGCGCCGATGGCAACAGTGGCTCGGGCGAGCGTTTCTCGATGCGCAGGAATAGAAAAAATACCAACACGGACGCCATCACGAGCGGCACGACCCACCACCCGAGCGTATCGGCTTGCAGCAGGGCGAGAAGAATACCGGTGATCGACGCCATCAAAAGCAAAGCGCCGGCGATGTCGATGGAATGCTTCACGACGCGCGGCGTTTCTTTGTAGAACCGCGCGAGCAAAATGATGGCGAGCAGGCCGATAGGGATATTGAACCAGAAAATCAATTGCCAGCTGACATTCTGGACAATGAAAGCGCCCAGCACGGGGCCGACGATGGATGAACTCGCGAAGACACTAGCAATGTAAGGCTGTACGCGCACGCGCTCGAGAGACGGATAAGCATCGCCAACGATGGTCAACGTGACCGGCATGACCGCACCGGCGCCGATACCTTGAAGCGCCCGGAACACGACCAGCATGAGCATGTTGGGTGCGAAACCGCACAACACGCAGCCGACGAGGAAAATTCCTAAACCGACAAACAGCACGCGCTTGCGGCCATAAAGATCCGCCATGCGGCCGTAGATCGGGATCGTCACGGCTTGGGTGAGCATGTAAGCCGCGAAGACCCAGGCCAACAACGAGAATCCGCCCAGATCGGCGGCGATGGTCGGCATGGCCGTGGCGACAATCGTGCCCTCCACGGCGGCCGTGAAAAGGGCCGCGACGCAGGCCGCGAAGACCAGTCGGCGCTGGGCAGGAGGCAGTTCAGTCGTCATTGAATTTCGCGCATTGGATTCCAGGAGAGGGCCCTGAAATATCCCTAATCGGTGGGCCTGTCATGGGGATATCTGATCACAAGCCGGATACCAGCCATGCAAACCTGCGGGTCTTTGCCTTCGTCACCCTTGATCGAGGCGGAAGACCCGGTCAGGGTTAAGGCGAACTTCCCGGAGGAGGGCGCCTTGCATTCACCGTTACCCCTGCCGATCACGCTGACCACAGCGTGCATCATGACACTGTTCTATCTCGTCCTGACAATACACGTGGTGCGCGGGCGGTGGCATCACCGCGTATCCCTCGGTGATGGCGACAACGCGGATTTAAGGGTGCGAGTAAGGGTACATGGCAACTTCGCGGAATATGTGCCTTTGGCATTAATCCTCACCGGGACTTTGGAAGCCTCGAAAGCAAATCCAATTGGGTTGATTGTCGCCAGTATTTTGCTTGTCCTTATTCGCCTGTCGCATGTCCTCGGAATTCGGCGCAAGGCACCCAATATATTTCGTGTCGTGGGGGCCGGCGGAACCGTTTTACTGCTGACTGTTCTTGCGGCTTGGGGTTTGCTACTGGTCTTCACCGCTTAAGTCTGTTTCATCGTGGAGTATGTTGAATGATCAAGTCACGTGCCGCTGTTGCCTGGGAAGCCGGCAAGCCCCTCAGTATTGAAACGGTGACCATCGACGGCCCGCGTGCCGGTGAGGTGCTGGTCGAAGTCATGGCGACTGGGGTTTGTCACACCGACGCCTATACGCTCTCGGGTCTCGATTCGGAGGGTAAGTTCCCCGCGATCCTGGGGCACGAAGGCGCGGGTATCGTGCGTGAAGTGGGCGCGGGCGTTACGAGCGTAAAGCCGGGCGATCATGTGATTCCGCTCTACACGCCGGAGTGCCGTCAGTGCAAAACCTGTTTGTCACAACGCAGCAACCTCTGCACCGCTATTCGTGCGACACAAGGGCAGGGGCTGATGCCCGACAGCACCAGCCGGTTTTCCTGTGATTCACCCAGCAAGAGTGGGCAGATTTTCCATTACATGGGGTGTTCGACATTCGCTAATTTCACGGTGCTGCCGGAAATCGCGGTAGCCAAAGTGCGCAGTGACGCGCCCTTCGATAAGATTTGTTACATCGGCTGCGGCGTGACGACCGGAATTGGCGCGGTCATCAATACAGCTAAAGTTTGGCCCGGCGCCAACGTCGCCGTGTTCGGCTTGGGCGGCATCGGTCTCAATGTGATTCAAGGTGCGCGCATGGTTGGTGCCGACAAGATTATTGGCATTGATATCAATCCGGCTAAGGCGGAAGCCGCGCGACGTTTTGGCATGACTGATTTCATCAATCCGAAAGACGTCGGCGCATCCAAAGTGGTGCAGGCCGTGGTCGATGCGACCGGCGGCGGCGCGGATTTTTCCTTCGATTGCACGGGCAATACCGAAGTTATGCGACAGGCTCTTGAGTGCTGCCATCGCGGCTGGGGCGAGAGCATCATTATCGGCGTGGCCGAAGCGGGCAAAGAAATCGCGACGCGTCCGTTCCAGCTCGTGACGGGCCGCGTATGGAAAGGCTCCGCCTTCGGCGGCGCGCGCGGGCGCACTGATGTCCCAAAAATTGTCGACTGGTACATGGAAGGCAAGATCGAGATCGATAGCCTGATCACGCACACGATGCCTTTGGAGCAGATCAATCACGCTTTCGATTTAATGCACGAAGGTAAATCGATCCGCTCGGTGATCGTGTACTGATGGAGATCCTATCGCGCGTTCACAGCTTCGGCGGCGAGCAGTTAGTTTGCCGGCATCAGAGCTCCTGCACCAAAACGCCGATGCGATTTGCGGTATATTTGCCGCCCGCATCGCGGAACGGCAAAGTTCCGGTGTTGTGGTTTCTCTCGGGCCTGACCTGCACCGAAGCTAATTTCACCGAAAAGGTCGGCGCGCAGCGAATTGCCTCAGAGTTGGGTTTCATATTAATCGTGCCGGACACTTCGCCGCGCAGCGAAGGCGTGGCTGATGATGCCGCTTACGACTTGGGGCAGGGCGCGGGATTCTATCTTGATGCGACGCAAGCGCCGTGGTCTGCGCATTTTCAAATGGAATCTTGGATCACTCGCGAGCTGCAAACGCTTGTCGCCGATGAACTTCCCGCTGATATCAAACGGCAAGGAATTTTTGGGCATTCCATGGGCGGTCACGGGGCGTTAACGCTCGCACTGCGCCACCCAGGCCTTTATGCGTCGGTATCAGCCTTCGCACCGATCGTTGCGCCGACTCAGTGTCCATGGGGGCAGAAGGCGTTCACGGCTTATTTGGGCGAGGATCAAGCGGCGTGGCGCAGCCATGACGCATGTGCCTTGATCGAAGACGGCGCGCGGGTGCCGGAGATTCTTGTGGATCAAGGAACCGCCGACCAATTTTTGACCAGTCAGTTAAAGCCCGATCACTTGCGCGATGCATGCGTGAAGGCCGGCATCGCGCTGGATTTGCGCATGCAGGAAGGCTACGACCACTCATACTATTTCATTGCCAGCTTTATGGCCGACCACATGCATTATCACGCACGGTTTTTGAAATAGAGTTCTATTCGGCACTAATGCGGACGCCGGCCTCGACATTTTCAGCGGCCGGTATAATCGGCTGAACGGCTTGCGCGCGGACAACTCGGTTACGTCCGCCTTCCTTGGCTTGATACAGAGCGGTATCCGCCATCTTGATCCAATCTTCTTGGCTCAAACCACGCTGCAAATCGGCAACGCCGATGCTGATGGTAACTTGCCGATTTTTAAGCAAGTTGCTTTCCGCGACACGGTTGCGGAGATTTTCAGCCTGGAGCATGGCTGCCGCTACAGGCGTGTCTGGTAGCAGGAGCAGAAACTCTTCACCGCCAGTACGAAACAGACGGTCCAATTTGCGTGAGCGGCTTTTGATCAGCACCACCACGGCCTTGAGAACGCGGTCGCCCGCGTCGTGACCCAAATCGTCATTCACTTTCTTGAAATGGTCGATGTCGATCAGCAGGACTGAGGCAGGAGCGGTGGTGCGTTGATGACGCTCAATGGATTCATCAAGCGTGAATTCCATCTGACGGCGATTGTAGGCGCCGGTGAGGGGGTCGGTAATGGCCTGACCAAGCAACTCGTCCTGCAAGTCGCGGATCACGTCGGTGATGATGTACACCACGGCGATAGTTAGAGCGAGAGAGGCAATAAACCGAATTGCGACATCTTGCCCAAGCGACATGATCACCATAGGCGCGGCGACAGCGAGCAGGGCTAGGCTTCCGGCAATCGCCATGCGGCGGGACAGCACAAAGTAGCACAACAACACGCCGGGATAACACCACAAGGCGCCGTGCATCGGGTCGTTGAGGAGCGATATGCCGATAGCCGCGACCGTCGGTAAGAGCAGGAGTTCGAAGCGGATTGGCGGACGGCGCTTAAAATGAATAGCCACGCCGTCGATACCGAACGTCACCACGATCACGGCGGCGGCAAAAGCG
>CAITZE010000457.1 GCA_903896775.1 uncultured bacterium | reverse complement strand
GGACGACCGCCGCCGCCGCTCTCGAAGGCCGCATGGCCATACCGGTCATAGGCCGCGCGCTTTTGTTCATCGCGCAGAATGTCGTAGGCTTCGGAGAGGACTTTGAATTTGTGCTCGGCGTCTTTGTTGCCGGGATTGCGGTCCGGGTGAAAATCCATCGCCAGCTTGCGATAGGATTTCTTGAGTTCGTCACCCGAAGCGGTTTTAGCGACCTGGAGAACTTCGTAGTAACACTGCTTCACCGTGGCCATGGCTAGCTCATCTCCATGTTCGTCTGCGGCCCGGAGATTAGCATCTCCGGGCGCGACGAGCATTTTTCAACAATAGAACGCACAGGCCCCCCTGTGACGAACGCTTACTTCTTGTTCTTGTCGACTTCTTCGAAGTCGGCATCGACGACGTCGTCATCCTTGGGCGCACCATCACCGGCTCCAGCTCCGCCAGCGGCGGCGCCCGGGTCCTGCGTGTACATAGCTTCGCCCATCTTCATGGAGGCCTTCATCAGCGCGTCGGTAGCCGCCTTGATCTTCTCGGCATCGCCGGAGTCGAGCACGGCTTTCACTTCGGCGAGCTTGGCTTCAATCTCGGCCTTGTCGGCAGCCGCGATTTTATCCCCGTGTTCGGACAGGCTCTTCTCGGTGGAGTGCACCAAGCCATCGGCGTGATTACGGGCATCCACAGCAGCACGGCGGGCTTTATCGTCTTCCGCGTGGGCTTCGGCATCCTTGACCATCTGCTGAATGTCGGCGTCCGATAGACCGCCCGAGGCTTGGATGCGGATCTGCTGCTCCTTGCCCGTGGCTTTGTCTTTGGCCGAGACGTTGACGATACCGTTGGCGTCGATGTCGAAGGTGACTTCCACTTGCGGCACGCCGCGCGGCGCCGACGGAATACCGACGAGATCGAACTGGCCGAGCATTTTATTGTCGGCGGCCATTTCGCGTTCGCCTTGGAATACACGAATGGTCACGGCAGTCTGGTTATCCTCGGCGGTCGAGAATACCTGGCTCTTGCGCGTCGGGATCGTGGTGTTGCGCTCGATGAGACGCGTGAACACGCCGCCCAGCGTTTCGATGCCGAGCGAGAGCGGGGTCACGTCCAGCAACAGAACGTCTTTAACGTCGCCCTTCAACACGCCGCCCTGAATGGCAGCACCCAGCGCCACCACTTCATCGGGGTTCACGCCCTTGTGCGGTTCGCGGCCGAAGAACTGCTTTACGACTTCCTGCACCTTGGGCATGCGGGTCATACCGCCGACCAGAATAACTTCCTGAATGTCGCTAGCTTTGAGGCCGGCGTCTTTGAGCGCTTTTTTGCAAGGCTCGACAGTGCGCTGGATGAGATCTTCCACCAAGCCTTCGAGCTTCGCGCGCGTCAATTTGACGTTGAGATGCTTCGGACCGGACGCGTCCGCCGTGATGAACGGCAGGTTGACGTCGGTCTGCATCGCGCTTGAAAGCTCGATCTTGGCTTTTTCAGCGGCTTCTTTCAGACGTTGCAGGG
>CAITZE010000456.1 GCA_903896775.1 uncultured bacterium | reverse complement strand
TGCTCTTCGGCGGCTTGATATTGAAAATAGCTGCCTGACATGACGGCTTGGTCCTGTGACTGAGCTTTGCGGGAGATACGGTCATCGCCGCACACGAAAACAGTACAGCCAGACCTTCGGCGAAAACCGCCGATGATCGCCCGCTGTTTCCGCCGCTGGATGCTTACGCTTCGGGCATGCTCGAACTTGAGCCGCCGCACCGTATGTATTGGGAAGAGTCCGGTAATCCCAAGGGCGTGCCGGTGGTATTCCTCCACGGCGGCCCGGGGGCTGGAACCGCGCCGGCTTACCGGCGATTTTTCGATCCCGAATGCTACCGCATCATTCTCTTCGATCAGCGCGGCGCAGGCCGCTCCACACCGGAAGCCGATCTCAGCAATAACACCACGCAGCATCTCGTCGAAGATATCGAAGCGCTGCGCGAGCATTTGCGCATCGAGCGATGGATTGTTTTCGGCGGCTCCTGGGGATCGACGCTTGCATTAGCCTACGGCGAAGCTCATCCGGAACGCTGCATCGGCTTCATCTTGCGCGGCATATTCTTGTTCACGCCGCCGGAAGTCGATTGGTTCGTGGGCCGTGCCGATCAAGGCAGTGGCATGGGGTGGTTCTTCCCCGAAGCTTACCGCGCTTTCGCGAGCCACATTCCGCCCGCCGAACGAGAAGATTTGCTGGCAGCTTATTACCGGCGCCTCACGCATAACGATCCCGCCGTGCATAAACCCGCAGCAGCGGCATGGTGCGCTTATGAAAACGCCTGCTCGCGCCTTATCCCAGCGGGGAAAGGTGGCCGCCAAGATCAAAGTGCGGATCATTTTTATGCCGGCGCACTCTCCATGGCGCGGATCGAGGCCCATTACATGGTCCACGGCGGTTTTCTTGCGCCTGACCAACTGACAAAAGGCCTCGACGTGCTGGCCAAACACCCGGCCGTCATCGTCCAGGGCCGCTATGACATGGTCTGTCCCATCGCGACGGCCGATCGGCTGGCACGGGCCTGGTCGGGTGCGCAGTACCGCGTGGTGCCCGATGCGGGCCATTCCTCTATGGAGCCCGGCATCCGTGCCGCTCTCGTCAAAGCGACGGAAGATTTCAAACTCTATCGCTAATACATATCCAGCTATTATATATAAATAGCTTGCGGTTTATTTTAACCGCATCTCACCGTTTCTCAGCCACGCCCTGATATCAAAATGACGTAACTGTGAACGGGCATTGCGCGCGTTTAGCCGCAGTATGACGTGGTCGATCATCATCGCATCAGATAGACTGCAACTTCAGTTTACGTACATGTAAACGTCAGATTTATAACATGTGGGGAGCAGGTGTGGGTGCCTTGGGTTCACGGTGGGAAAAAATCCAGCGTGGAACTGCATCAGCTCTAAGCCGAAATAAAAATGTCTAACACCGTTTCAAAACAAACCATCGTCGCCGGTCTTGCGGTTGTCCTCGTTGCCGCAGGGAGCTGGTTCTATTTTCATGGCAAGCCGGCTGCGCCGCCACGCCAACGTGGTGCGGCCACGCGCCCAGCGGTGGGCGCGCTCGCACACCGCGAAGTTTTCGGCGACCGCCTTGAAGCCATCGGCACGCTGTACGCCAACGAGTCCGTAACGCTCACCGCAAAGACCCAAGGGATTGTCCGTTCGCTGGACTTTGATGATGGTCAGACATTCAAACGCGGCGATCAGATCGCCGCCATTGATGCCGGCGCCGAAGATGCGGCGCTCAATGTCGAATTGGCCAACGCCGAGCAGCAGAAAAAAGAACTCGACCGCATGATGGGTCTCATAAAGGACCAGCATGTCTCTCAGTCGACGGTCGATAATGCTGTGGCCCTTGTCAAAAAAGCCGAAGCCAATGTCGCTGCCGCACGTGTGAAGTCTTCCGAGCGCCGTATTCTCGCGCCGTTCCCGGGTATCGTCGGTACGCGGCGTATCAGTCTCGGCGCCCTGGTGACGCCGGGCACCGTCATCACGACACTCGATGATATCTCGGTCGTGAAACTCGACTTCTCTGTGCCCGAGACGTTCATGTCGACGCTGAAGTCCGGCCTCGACATCGAAGCGGGGGCCAGCGCTTATCCCGGCGAAACGTTTAAAGGCAAGGTTGTCTCGGTCGACAGCCGCATCGATCCAACAACGCGCTCCGTGATGGTGCGCGCGATTGTCACCAACGATGATCTGCGTTTGCGCCCGGGCATGTTGATGATTGTGGAGCTTATCAAGGACAAGCGGGAATCCGTGATGATTCCCGAAATCGCGCTGTTGCCGGAAAACGACCAGCAATACGTTTTCACGATCAATCCCGATAACGTCGTCAAACGCCTCAAGGTGGTTCTTGGTCGCCGGCGCACCGGCGCTGTCGAGGTCCTCGACGGTCTTCAAGATGGTGATATCGTCGTGACCGAAGGTCTCCAAGATTTGCGCGATGGCGGCAAAATCAAGCTTCTCAATGCCGACGAATTACGCGGCAACACCGCGCCTGCGCCGATGACCGAAGCAGAACGCCACCCCGGCTGATCGCGCCGCCCAGCGGCTCGTAAGCCGCCTGTGACAGAGGTTCAACATGCTGCTTTCAGATTTCTCGATTAAACGGCCTGTCGTCGCCATCGTGATGAGCGTGCTGTTGATTGTGTTTGGGCTTTACGCCTTCTTCCAATTGCCGGTGCGCGAAACGCCGAACATCGACCGCCCGGTGGTCAACATCGGCATCAACTATCCCGGCGCATCGGCTGAAGTGGTTGAGTCCAAAGTCGTAAAACTGATCGAAGATCAGATCAGCGGCATTCAGGGCATTACCGCCATCAGCTCCAACTCGTCGGATGGATCGGGGCGCATCAATCTCGAATTTATCGAAGGTCGCGATATCGATGAAGCCGCCAATGATATCCGCGATCAGGTCGGCCGTATCGCATCCCGCCTGCCGACGGATGCCGATCCGCCGGTCATTCAAAAGGCTGATTCCGATTCCGACCCTATCGTCATTTTAAATGTGAACGGGTCGCGCTCGCCGATGGAGTTGGCTGATTACGCTGTGCTCACCATCATGCCGCGCTTGTCGTCGATTGAAGGTGTTGCGACCATCAACACCGTCGGCGACCGTAGGAAAGCCATGCGCATTTGGCTCGACCGGCGTGCCTTGGCGGCGCGCAGTTTGACAGTTGCCGATGTAGAAGCAGCTCTGCACCGCGAAAACGTCGAACTGGGCGCCGGCCAGCTGGAATCCACAAACCGCAATTTTACCTTGCGCACCATTCGCACGTTCCAGACGCCCGAAGATTTCAGCCAGCTGGTCGTCGCGCGCGGTCCCAATAATTATCTAATCCGCCTCGGCGAAATCGCCACCGTCGAGCTTGGACCCGTCGACAAACATTCGGTCTTCACCAGTAACGGCGTCTCGGGCGTGGGCTTGTCGATCGTGAAGCAGCCAGGCGCATCGACTCTCGATGTTGCCGAAGCTATCCGCAAAGAGATGGACGCGATCAGGCCGACGCTTCCGGCTGGCGTGAACATCCAAATGAGCAACGACACGTCGCTGTTCATCTCCGCCGCGATCCATGAAGTCAGCGTGGCGGTGGGCGTTGCGGCCGTGCTGGTGATGGCCGTGATCTATCTTTTCCTCGGCAGTCTCCGCGCGGCGCTCATTCCCACGGTCACGGTGCCGATTTCGTTGATCGCAACAGCCATTGTGCTGTGGCCTTTGGGCTTCTCGGTGAACATCCTCACGCTCCTGGCTATGGTTCTCGCCATTGGTCTTGTCGTGGATGACGCCATCATCATGCTCGAGAATATTCACCGGCGTATGAAATTGGGAGAACCGCCGCTACTCGCGGCTTTACGCGGCTCGCGCCAGATCGCCATGGCGGTGGTGTCTACGACCCTTGTGCTCGTCGCAGCCTTCGTACCGGTGGCGCTCATGAAAGGTGCGGTCGGCAGTCTCTTTAAGGAATTCGCGTTGTCGATGGCTGTGGCCGTCATGTTCTCGATGCTAGTCTCGCTCACGCTCTCGCCGGTGATGTGCAGCAAAATCCTCACTCAGGATATCGACAACAGCCGCATGGCGCATATCGCGGAAGAGGTCTTCGATAAAATGCGCCGCGCGTATGTCCGTCTTCTCAACCGTGCGCTGGACATGCCAGGCCTCGTATTGATCGGCTTTGCCGTGATCGTCGGATTGTCGGGCCTCTTGTTCACCTTCTTGCCGCAAGAATTTACGCCCCGCGAAGATCGTGGGCAGGTGCAAATTCAGGTGCGCGCGCCGGAAGGCTCCAATGCCGAATATACCGAACGGCAGCTGAAAAAAGCCGTCGATATGATGAAGCCTTATATCGATAACGGCGAAGTCCTGCGTGTCACCGAAAACGTCAGCGGCAACAGTAACCAGGGCAGCTCGAATATCTGGATGGCGCCATGGGGCGACCGCCACCGCAGCACCAGCGCCTTTATGACTGAGATAACACCGAAACTTCAGTCGATCCCCGGCGCACAAGTGGTTGGTAACTTGCCGGCCGGCCTCGGGCGTAGTTCCGGTGGTCCGGGTGGCGGCTTGCAGCTTGCCATCAGTGGCCCAACTTACGAAGAGCTGCGCGTCTGGCGCGATGCTATGATGGAAGGCTTGCGCGACAATCCAATGTTCATCTCTGTGCGCAACAGCTTTATCGAAAGCAAGCCGCAGTACCGCATCCGTGTCGACCAACTGCGCGCCGGCGATCTTGGTGTTTCGGTCGGCGATATCGGCGATGCCCTCGCCGCAATGCTGGGCTCGCGCAAGGTCACCACCTTTGTCGAAAAAGGCGAGGAGTACGATGTCGTCCTGCAAGGACAGGATTCCGACCGCGCCACACCGAACGACGTCTCCAATATCTATATCCGCTCGACCACGACCAAAGCGCTGATCCCGCTTTCCACTCTGGTGACGATGGAGGAGGGCTCTTACGCCGCCAGTTTCTCGCGGCTCGATCGCCGCCGCGCCATCACCATGATGTTTACCCCGCGCACGGACGTGATTCTCGGCGACGTCATCAATGAAGTCGAACGTGTCGCCCAGGAAAAATTGCCCTCGACGGCGGTGCTGACCTGGCGTGGTGAGGCCGGTGACTTCAAGAACAACAGCGCATCGATCTATTTCAGCTTCGCGCTTGCCCTTGTGGTCGTGTTCCTGGTGCTGGCCGCGCAGTTCGAAAGTTTCATTCATCCCATGGTCATTATGATGACCGTCCCGCTGGCGGTGTTCGGGGCTTTAGCGGGCCTGTTGATGTTTGGGCAAAGCATCAATCTGTTCTCGCAGATCGGCATCATCGTGCTCGTGGGCCTCGCGGCCAAAAATGGCATCCTGATTGTCGAATTCACCAACCAGTTGCGCGATGCTGGGCGCAGCTTCCGCGATGCGCTGGTTGAAGCGTCCGCCATCCGTTTGCGCCCTATTGTCATGACCGCGCTCGCCACAGTCATGGGCGCCTTGCCGCTGGTTTTTGCGAGCGGCGCGGGGTCCGAGAGCCGGCGTCCCATCGGCGTGGTGATTTTCACAGGTGTGTCATTCGCCGTGGTGGTGACGTTGGTGGTCGTGCCCACCTTCTATATGCTGCTGGCCAAGCGGACCGGTTCGCCCGGCCGTGTAGCGGCCGAACTCCGGGAATACGAAGTCGCGTACCCCGCGCATGGCGACGACTCCGAGGCAAGCGGTCATGCGCCCGATCATCAACCGGCCGAATAAAGGCGGGTACCCCCATACTCTCGTAATGCATCCGCCGGCTTCCCTGGGTTAGGATTGTAACCGCGCGGGGGCCACCCTCCGTGCGGCGGTCTCGTGGTTAAGTCTACGGGACGTTGGGGAGGACGGCGCCGCGTGAAGGAAAAAGAGCTACGTTTTGCCCTGGTCTGTTACGGCGGTGTTTCGCTTGCCGTCTACATGCATGGCGTCACCAAAGAAATTCTGAAACTCGTGCGGGCGTCGCGCGACTTTCACACCTTCACCAACCGGCACCAACCCGATCTGACCTATGCCGATGTGGCCGCCCCACGCGACGAGCCGGCCGATACCGAACAGGCTTATTTCGAGCTTTTGCGAATCATCGGCGAAACCCTTGATCTTCGTATCGTGGTCGATGTGATCGCAGGTGCTTCCGCTGGTGGCATTAACGGCGTGATTTTGGCGCGTGCGTTGGCGCACGATCTCAATATCGATCCTTTGCGCGATTTCTGGCTGAAGCATTCCGATGTCGCGGAGTTGATGCCGCCTCACATCAAAGCCGGCCCCTGGGCGAAATGGTATTTCAGGCCTTTTGTATGGATGTTCCTCTATCGATTTCGCGAAGACCTGGGCGACAATGCCGAGCTTAAGCAGAAACTCTCGATGTTTTTGCGTTCGCGCTGGTTCAAGCCGCCCTTTGACGGTTTTAACCTCACCAAAGTTCTCTATGACGGCTTTTCGCGCATGGGTGATCCCGCCTCGCGCGGCAGCTCTCTTATACCCGCGGGCTTGGAACTCGACCTGTTTGTGACGGTCACCGATTTCTACGGCTACGTCACCGATACCCCCATCCATGATCCGCCGGTTATTCAAGACCGCGAACATCGCCAGATGCTGCGCTTGTCTTATCGCCAGGGATTGCGCGAGCAGGAAAGCTCGAGTTTCGACCGCCAAAATCTGCCGGGTCTGGTGTTTGCCGCCCGCGCGACATCGTCGTTTCCAGGCGCGTTCCCGCCTATGCGGTTCGGCGAGATCGATCGCCTGATCACCGAGCGCAATATCAGCTGGCCGACGCGGGTCGATTTTCTCTACCGCAATTTCCGCCCTTATCTATTGGCTAACCTGAATCCAGCCGATGCCTCTTTCATCGACGGCAGCGTTTTGAATAACAAACCCTTTGCCAAGGCAATTGAGGCCATTCGTGGTCGGCCCGCTTATCGCCACGTCGACCGCCGCCTGCTCTATATCGATCCGCATCCGAAAGGTGCGGACACTCGCGCGTGGAATCAGGTGCCGGGCTTCTTCTCGACTTTGAAGGGTGCGCTGTCGGACATTCCGCGCAACGAACCCATCCATGACGATTTAGCCTGGGTGAACACCTACAATTCCGAAGTACGTCGCCTGCAGATGGTCGTAGACAGCGCGCGTTCGCATATCCGTGCGATGGCCGACGCTGTGGCCGGGCAACATTTGGACAACATCATTACCGCGCAGCAAATCGGCAGCTTCCGCGAACTGGCTAACAACCGCGCCCGCAAGGAAACCGGCTTCGCCTATGAAGGCTATCTGCGCCTGAAGCTCACGGCCGTCATCGAAGACGTCGCCGCGCTGGTGGGGCAGCTCTGTGGTTATGATCGCGACACGGCGGAAGCCGGGCGCGTCATCGCCGTCATTCAGAAATGGGCCGAGTTGACCGGTGTGTCGCCTTCGGCCGACGATCTCTTAAAGCCCTTTGACCCTGCGGTCGGCCCGCCGGCCTGGATCAAATTTCTGCTGCGCTTTGATGTGCGCTATCGCCAGCGGCGTGTGCGCTTCGTTATTCGTGCAGTCAATCAACTGTATCCACGCCTTACCGAAGAAGATTTCGATGGCTTGAAGTCGGAACGCCTCGATCGCGTCAAAGCCGGGCTTTACGACGCACTGGCACTGCTGCAACCCATGACGGCACGCGCAGCAGGCGTTGGCGACGGCGCCAGCAGTCTCAGCCGCGCGACATTAGACAGCGTGAAAACGGTCGTGCGTGACATCGTCCAAGCCATCGTGAAGGAACCTGCGCTGGCGTCGGACCCGGCGGCTGTGGCAGGTCTCTTCACGGCTCCTATCACGCAAGCCTTGGATCTTCTCGGTAATGATCTCGCGCTCGAAACCGACAATACACGCACCGATGCTTTGTTGATCTCGCTGGTCAACGGCTCCGGTGATATGGCGCCGTTGCCGGCGCCCGCGCGCCGCGAACTTATCGAGCATTATATCGGTTTCGCGGTGTGGGACGTTCTGACATTCTCCATCACCAACTGGCGCGACCTTGATGAGTTCGATGAAATTCGTGTCGATCGGCTCAGCCCTGATGATGCGCAGACCTTGCGCAAAGGCGGTGCCGACGCGACACTTAAAGGCATTCAGTTTCACCACTTCGGCGCGTTCTTCTGTTTGTCCTACCGGCAGAACGATTACCTGTGGGGCCGTTTGCACGCCGTCGACCGCCTCATCGATATTGTTCTCGACGCCGCCCGCATCGAAGGGGCTGCCAAGGATGTCGATGTGATTGGGCTCAAAGTCAAAGCCTTCACAGCCATTTTGGACATCGAGTCCAAGCACCTTACAGAATGCAAAGATCTGATCGCTCAGTTGCGCCGGGAAATCGCGGTCCTTAGGGCATGATGCGATTTTTCGTTTTATGTGTCGTGCTCTTCGGCATTTCTCACAGCGCAGCCGGGGCTCAAGATTCCTTCGCCGATGCCTTTTGGCAATTCCGGGCAAGCTCGGGCTTTGATTTCAGCTCCGGCACTTACGGCGCGACCAAACCCACGGAAATTCTCTACATCCCGGCGACGCTTCAAGCCGCGAAGGGGCCGTGGACTTTGAAGGTTGTGGTGCCGTGGATTCGTGTTTCGGGCCCGGCGTTACTGCTGGATGGCACGGCTGAGGGTACGGCGGGCGTGCGCACGTCGGGTGCAGCCTCGGGCGTCGGCGATATCAATATCTCGGCGATGTATTCGCTGGAGAACCTTTATAGCTACGGTCTTTACGTAGACCTCACGGCGCGCGTAAAAGCGCCGACCGCGAGCTACGCGCAAGGTCTCGGCACCGGCGCATGGGACGAAACATTCCAGGTCGACGTCGCCAAAACCTGGGGCGACTTCATGCCCTTCGCGGAGTTCGGATATCGCGTGACAGGGCAGCCGAAAAACTTCGCGCTGCGCGACGTTTTTTATGGCTCCGCCGGTGTGCAGTACACATGGAGCCCGCTCGTGACCACCGGCATCTCCTATGAGATCCGCCGCGCGGCCATTGCCACAGCCGCAGCGCCACAGGAGGGCATGGCCTATATCAATTGGCATCTCACGGACGCCTGGTCCCTGAACACTTACGGTGTCGCGGGCTTTTCGCGCAACAGTCCGTCGGGCGGCGGCGGTGCGGTTGTTACGTATCGCTGGAACTAACTAATCCGTTAACGCGCAATAGGTTGCGCACTACTTTACCCCCGAAAAATTATCTGCGTGTTATCGCGGCAACACATTTGTAACAGCAAGCGTGTTCTTGCGGCCACACCTCATGAAAGAAAGTGTGCACTGCACCATCTACGGCTGGATACGCCGGTGGGAAGACTCTATGACGCGGTGTGGCCGGATTTAAATTCCGGCGCGAGACGAAAAAGACGCCGGGCTTTTTGAGAAGTCCTTCGCGTCTTCGTAAAAACAACAAGGAGACTAAAATTGAACATCACCATGAAAACCGCTGCGTTTGTTGCCGCTCTGACCTTGGCTCCTTTGGCCGCTCTTGCCCAAGACGCGCCGGCGCCGGCACCCACCAGCTGGTTTCCAGGCACACTGACGGGCAACATCGCGCTGACCAACGACTACATCTTCCGCGGTGTCACGCAGTCTAACCACAATGCCGCCGTTCAGGGCGGTCTTGATTGGGATGCAGGCGCTGGTCTCCACTTCGGTACGTGGGCTTCCGCTGTGAACTTCAACGATGGCAACGGCGCCACCGAAGAACTCGACCTTTACGGCGGTTATGCCGGCAAGATCGACAACTTCAACTACGATGTCGGCGGTATCTACTATTGGTACCCGGGCTCGCCGACCGCTTTCCATTATGACTATTGGGAAGTTTACGGCAAAGCCGGCTACGACTTCGGCGTTGCTGCACTCGGCCTCGGCGTCAACTACACGCCGGAAAACTTCGGCAAGACCGGCGATGCGACCTACTTCAGCAGCACGATCAGCGTGCCGGTTATTCCCGAGCTGAGCTTAAGCGTTGGCGCCGACTACTATTTGTTGACGCGCGGCATCAAGGACTACTACACCGATTGGAATCTGGGCGCGACATTCCACATTCCGACGTGGTTTGACGTCGATGCGCGTTACTACAACACGGACGCGCACTACCTCGGCCGCTTGGCCGACGACCGCTTCGTGGTCAATATCAAGCGCACGTTCTAATAGCGCTTTATCTTGAGACGATTGCTTAGGGCGGCCCTTAGGGGCCGCCCTTTGTATTTGTGGACCGCCCATTTTGTGGGCCGTCTATATGGAATTTATATAAAGCGCCCCCAACGCCCGTACTCGAATTTATATGGGCTTTCTCCCTATTGATGATCGCAGCCGGTCCTGCAACCGGCATCAGTCGCCGGTATCAATCTTGGAGACCCTCTATGTTTGACGCACTCTTTCTGGCCAGCGGCCTTGGCCTGTTCGTGGTTTCAGTCCTCTACACCACCGCTTGCGAGCGGTTGTAGGCCGGCCATGACCTTCGATTTCATTCTCGCCGGCGCTGTCGTGCTCGGCCTGCTGGGCTATTTGATTTACGCCCTCATCCGTCCTGAACGCTTTTAAGGACAGTATTTCATGACCGTAAATGGCTGGATTCAGATCGCGATTTTTGCGGCCCTCGTCGCGCTGCTCGTAAAACCGCTCGGCGGGTATATGACGCGCGTTTTCAACGGCGAGCGCACATTACTCTCGCCGACCCTCGCGCCGCTCGAACGCGGTCTTTACCGTTTAAGCGGCGTCGACGCGAAGGCCGAGCAACATTGACTCACCTATACCTTTGCCATGCTGACGTTTAGCCTCGCCGGCTTCGTCGCGCTTTACCCAGATGCCATTGGTGCCGGGCAATTTGAGCGTGGGTTTCGGGGCTCGCCTGACGCGCTACGACAATGACGGCAACGCCAAGAACTCCGGCTGGGAACTGGGCGCGCTCGAGCGGTGGCAAACCGAGAATCTTGAAGTCGTCGGGTTTTGGGGCCGCGCCGAGAAGGTTTTGGCCGGGCATAAGGTCGAGGTTGATCTCACTCCAGGTCTGCCATTGCTAAAGCTTGATCCAGTTTTGTTTGAACAAGTTCTGTTCAATCTCCTGGATAACGCCGCTAAATATGCCCCGGCAGATACCGCGATCCGTCTTCAGGGTCGCGAGACCGATGGGCGGGTGGAGATACAAATCGTGGATCG
>CAITZE010000455.1 GCA_903896775.1 uncultured bacterium | reverse complement strand
TTCCTGTTCATGGGCCTGATTGGCTTGATGATCGCCGGTATCGTGCAAATGTTCTGGTCCAGCCCGGCCGTCTACTTCGCATACTCGGTGATCGGTGTGCTGCTGTTCGCCGGCCTGACGGCTTACGACACCCAAGGCATCAAGAACCAATACCTGATGGTGCGTGGCTCAACGATGGAAGACTCGTCCGCTGTTATGGGTGCGGTGCGCCTGTACCTGGACTTCGTCAATCTCTTCCAGTTCCTGATGAGCCTGATGGGCCAGCGCCGCAACTAACGTTCGAACACTGTAAAACAAGACCAAACCCGGGCCCCAAAAGCCCGGGTTTTTCTTTGCCTAAAAGCACTCAGTCCAGCCCCAATTCGACGATCCCGCTTTTAGGGTTTACTTCGCGATTGGCCCTGCCGTACTTAAACCTAGTGGAGCGGATTTGACATTCGCATCCCAGTTGGCCACAGGCTCGCGAAGCGAATGTCAAATCCATAGCTCCACTAGGATCAAATATTAGCTAGTGGTCCATCGATTCTAACATTCGCCAGACAGCGTGCAGAACCGGGATGCGAATGTTAGAATCGGACCACTAGACGAACTGTTCAGCTGGGGGGTCTTATGACGCATCGTCGCGAGTTTCTGAAATATCTGGCGGGCAGCCCGCTTATGGCAGGCTTGGGCGCCGGCTGGGTTTCCGACGCCTTGGCGCAAAACTCGATCGGAGGCGGCTCCAGCACGCAGACCGCCACCGAGCTGGCGCTCAGCCGCTTGCCCTCCAACGCCAGCGAAGCCCTGGATGTCTTCGACATGCGCGCCGTGGCGAGCAAAACCATTCCGCCCGCTCACTGGGGCTACATGATGAGCGGTGTGGACGGTGAAGAAACTCTGCGCGCTAACGAAGAGGCCTATAAGCAGTACCAACTCCGCGCACGCCGTTTCGTCGACGTCAGCAAGATGGATCACAGCGTCGAGCTTTTTGGCACCAAGTACAGCAGCCCGATCATTCTGTCGGCGGTCGGCGGACAGAAAGCATATCACCCCGATGGCGAGCTGGCCGTGGCGCGCGCCTGCAAAGCGCGCAATCAAGTGCAGATGTTGTCTACAACGACGTCAAACACTGTGGAAGACGTGACCGAGGCACGCGGCGCGCCGGTCTGGTTTCAGCTTTACACCACCAATCATTTTGAATTCGCCACCAAGCTTGTGCAGCGCGCCGAGCACGCCGGCTCCCAGGTCGTCTGCGTGACGCTTGACCGCGCTGCGGGGCGCAACATGGAAACAGCGACGCGCTTTTTGCGCATCGACAATCGCACCTGCACGAACTGCCATACGGCGACCGGCTCCGATCGCCGCGGCCGTCCGATGTTCTCGGACATCGAGCTGGACAGCAATGATGTCACGTCGCCGCAGTACACCTGGGATTACATCAAACAGTTGCGCGGCGTGACCAAGATGAAGATCGTGATCAAAGGTCTTGAGAGCCGCGAAGACGCAGCGCTCGCGATAAAATACGGCGCCGACGGCATCATCGTCTCCAACCACGGCGGCCGTGCGCAAGAAACCGGCCGCGGCACACTGGAAGACTTGGTCGAAGTTGTTGCCGAAGTCAAAGGGCGCATTCCTGTGATCGTCGATGGTGGCGTACGCCGCGGCGCGGACGTCTTGAAAGCCTTGGCGTTAGGCGCCACAGCCGTCGGCATTGGCCGTCCTTATATTTGGGGTCTCGGTGCTTTCGGTCAGGAGGGTGTGGAACGCGTCGTTGAAATGATGAATGCCGAGCTCCGGCTCGCCATGGGCGGTGTCGGTGCGCGCACCATCAAGGAAATCTCGCCGAACAACATCGTACGGCGTGCTTAAGAGCTGAAAAGCATTGCGGATGCCCTGTGACCCGAGAATTTGAGCCGCCTCAACCGGATTCACCGCCGCTTGAGGCGACCGACAGACAAATTCGGGCAACGCTGGAATTAGGATTCACTGCGCTACAGGCGGCAGACTTTGCGCAAGCCTACGAGGCTGGCGCAACCGTCTTGCATTTCCGCCCAAAGCATTTTGACGCACTCTTTTTGCTTGGCGTTATTGCTGCCCAGCGAGGCGACTTTCGCAACGCCGTAAACATCCTCGGCGAAGCAATTGCGGCTGAACCTAGCCATCCAAACCGTGCGACGGTTTACAATAATATTGGCATCGCCTTCACCGGGCTTAGGATGTGGCCGGATGCCATCGAATCTTACAAGAAAGCGATCGCAATCGCGCCTGACAACGCCGAGATTTATTTCAATCTGGGCAATGCTTGGCGACACCTCGGCAACAATGCGAATGCCGTTGAGAATTATGACAAAGCCGTTTTGTACAATCCGGCCCATTTCGAAGCCTATTACAATCGTGCCATGGCGCTGCGTGATTTACAGCACTATGAGGCGGCCATAGAAAGTTGTCAGAAAGCCATTGCCCTCAATCCGAATGATAATCCGTTGTTCGGGTTTATGTTCTTCACGAAAATGGTGATCTGCGATTGGTCGGATTATGAAAACCAGCTTGTGAAATTAAACGCTCTGATCGCCGCCGGCAAGAAAGTGGCCAATCCATTTACGGTGGTCTCGTTCGTAGAGTCCGCGGCTTTACAACGTGCCGCTGCGGAAACTTGGGCGGCGTCGGAATGCCAGGTTACTGAGGATCTAGGGCCTATTGCGGCATGGACGCACGACAAGATTCGCGTCGGCTACTTTTCCACGGATTTTCGCGACCATCCTGCGACCTACCTTCTCGCCGGTGTGATTGAAACGCATGACCGCGCGAAGTTTGAGACGTACGCATTCTCCCTGGGTCCAAACACGCAGGATCGTTCGCGAAGAAGAATGGAGAAGGCCTTCGACTATTTTCTCGATGTCCGCGAAAAGTCGGACAGAGAGATTGCGGAATTGGCGCGCTCGCTCGAAATCGACGTTGCCGTCGACGTCACTGGCTATGCTGCGGGAGAGCGACCTAAAATCTTTGTGATGCGCGCGGCTCCTGCACAGATCAGCTTTTCCTTCCCGGGAACAATGGCGCTTAAGAACATGGATTACATGATCGCCGACAAGACCTTGGTCCCACCGAGTAATCACGCCTTTTATTCCGAAACCATGATTTATCTTCCCAGCTTTCAGCCAAATGACTCAAAGCGAAAGATCGCGGAAAGAACACCAAGCCGTGATGAGTTGGGATTGCCGCGGAGCGGGGTTGTCTTCTGTTGCTTCAACCACCTTTATAAAATCGCGCCGGCAGTGTTCGACATTTGGATGCGCATCCTGAAGAGGGTTAAAGGAAGCATATTGTGGCTCCCCGATAGCAACCCTAGCGCCAAAAGAAACTTGCAAGCCGAAGCAACGCGCAGAGGCGTTGATGCCGCACGATTTATTTTTGGATACGCGGCCCTACAATGCTCAAGTCACCGCCAGCGACGCGCTTTGGGCTGGACTTCCTGTACTTACATGGCCCACGGAGATGTGGTCTGGACGCGTTGCCGCGAGCCTTTTGACGGCGCTCGATTTACCAGAGCTGATCGTGCCCTCAGGCGAAGCATACGAAGACTTGGCAGTCGAACTGGCGAGCAATCCAGGTCGCTTGGCGCAGATCCGCGAAAAGCTCCAGCGCAATCGGCTAACCAGCTCCTTGTTCAACACCGAACAGTACGCCCGCAATATCGAAGCGGCCTATACAGCGATTCACGAGCGGGTGCGCGCCGGCTTACCGCCGGCTCTTATAGAGATTACGCCACAACCCACACGCCGATCAGTTATTGAGCAGGCGCAGTCGCCTTAACGGTCGCCGCGGCAGCGCGATCATTGCTGATGTTCTCGTAACGCTTGCCAAGGATGTAAGCGATCGGGAACCAGATTGCCGAGATGATCGCCCCGGCCACAGCCAAACCTGCAACGCCGAAGGGCAGCACCGCCGCGCTCAGCCAAGCGGACGTCAAATCGCCAAAGCGGTAAACAACCGTATCGATCACGTTCTTGGCTTTATATTTGCTTTGCTGATCGACGACGGTGAACAGCATCTCGCGGCTGGGCTTAGCGACTGCGTATTCGGCAAAGCGACGCAGGACCTGTACCGAACCCAGCATGATCAGAACCGGCGAGAAGGCGACCGCTAGAAACGCGAAGACCATGATGATGGGATTGATCAGCAAGCCGACCGTTACACCAAAACGAGCAATAATGCGGCCCGTGCCAAACAGCTGGATGAGAACCGCGATGCTGTTGGTGGCAAGATCGATGACTGCATAAGCCTGCGTACGGGCTTCGCGGCTTTCAAAGGCCTTGGAGATCGTATCGGCCAACTGGAAATAGATCACCGTCGAGATCGTGGTCATCAACAGCAGGAAAAGCGCGATCATGAGCAGATAGGGCGACTTGAACAGAAGGATGAATCCGTCAAACGGATTACCGCCCAGCTTGTGATTGAGCGTGGTTTTTTGGGCATCGACGCCTGACTCTGCGAGTTTGACTTTTTCCTTCTCGAGAACGCCAACCAACACGGCTGAAATCACGAAGCCGGCCGCGGAGATCAGCAGCAAAGTATTTGTACCGACCATCTGCACAAACAAGGCTGTGAAGGTCGGCGCGGCAATCGTGCCGACCGTGCCGCCGGCGGCGACAAAGCCGAATAAGCGCTTGGCCTGCGTGGTCGAAAAGATATCGGCCATCAAACTCCAGAACACGGAGATCGTCAGCAGATTGAAGGTGCTGGTCCATACGAAGAAGGCCGCAGCGACCCAGCGGTTCTTGGCGTCAGCCGCGAACAGCGCATAGAACGCGACCATCGTGACGGCGATAAATCCGTAAACCCAAGGCAGGAACTTATCGAGCTTGATGCGTGAGGCGAGGCCGGCATAAACCGGCGCCACGATAAAGCTGACAATGAAAGTTCCCGTGAACAATTCCTGCAGCTTGTCGACGCCGTAAACCGTTCCCATCGCGTCGCGCAACGGACGCACAATGAAGTAGCTGGCCATCAGGAAGAAGAAGTACGCAAAAGCCACGAGAACGGCTTTAACTTCGCGCGGCTCAACGTTGGCAACAACTTTCAATAGGCGCGCGATAGGCGTTTGGCCCTGGATGGTCATCTAAAATTTCCCCTGAGAAGGCCTAAAAGGCCGCGACGTATATGTTGAAATGATTTCGGCCGGAATGAACCGATGGGGCTCATTCCGGCCGATGATGGCGTTAATCGGCGAATTGCAGCTGGAGTTTGCCGTAAGGATTAGTGCCGTCGTACTGCGACATAATGCCTTTCGGCGCATTTTCGATTCCGCGGACGACGTAATTAATGGCCTTCAGCTTGCCGGTGTTCATCAACTGGGAAAGATTGTTCTCAGCTTCGATACGGTCTTGAGCATGCACAGCCTGATTCCAAGCCTCGAGCTTGATGTGACGATCTTTAATGATCTTCGCGACGCTTTCC
>CAITZE010000454.1 GCA_903896775.1 uncultured bacterium | reverse complement strand
GGCGATGCCGTCCACACACCAGGAATTTACGTCGATCGCATTGTTCAGGGCTTTGGCTATGAAAAACGTATAGAGAACCGAACCACACGCCCACGTCCCTGAGATTAAGAGAGTCATCATGACGGAAGCATTTATATGTGACGGCGTCCGCACTCCGATCGGACGCTATGCCGGCAAACTTGCATCCGTGCGCCCCGATGACTTAGCGGCAGCCGTGCTAACGGCTCTTAAAGAACGCAATCCCTCTGTCGATTGGAACACAGTCGATGATGTGATTCTGGGCTGCGCCAATCAGGCCGGAGAGGATAATCGCGACGTTGCACGTATGGCTTTGCTGCTGGCGGGCCTGCCAGATTCTGTATCTGGCACGACCATCAATCGTTTATGCGGTTCCGGCCTCGATGCCGTCGCCGTTGCCGCCCGCACCATAAAATCCGGCGAGGCAGAACTTATTATAGCCGGTGGCGTTGAAAACATGAGCCGGGCGCCCTTTGTCATGCCCAAAGCGGACGCGGCTTATGCCCGCGATACAGCTCTGTATGACACCACGCTGGGCTGGCGCTTTATCAATCCGCTTATGCAGAAGCGTTTCGGAACCGACAGCATGCCCGAGACCGCAGAAAACGTAGCCCTTGAGTTCAAGATCTCGCGAACAGATCAGGATGCCTTCGCATTGCGTTCGCAGCAGCGCGCGGGCGTTGCCATAACGTCCGGGCGGTTAGCGCGTGAAATCGTTCCTGTGCGGTATCGTAGCGGTAAAGAAGATGTGGTGGTGAACGTCGACGAACATCCACGTCCCGATACGACACTTGAAAGGCTCGCCAAATTGCCGGCGCCCTTCCGCGAGGACGGCACCGTGACGGCCGGCAATGCCTCCGGACTCAATGACGGCGCGGCAGCTTTGATCGTCGCTTCGGGAGCTGCCGTGAAACGCTGGGGTTTGACGCCGCGCGCGCGCGTTGTCGCCGGCGCAACCGCCGGCGTCGCGCCACGCGTCATGGGAATTGGCCCCGTGCCGGCGACACGCAAATTACTCGAGCGTACGAAACTGAAGATCGCCGACATTGGCGTGGTCGAATTGAATGAAGCTTTCGCGGCTCAGGCGCTGGCTGTATTGCGCGAGCTGGGACTTGCCGACGATGCTGATTACGTCAATCCTAATGGCGGAGCTATCGCGTTAGGTCATCCGCTTGGCATGAGCGGCGCGCGCCTCGCTCTTACTGCATCTCTGGAATTGGGAATCCGCAAAACCCAACGCGCGCTGTGCACAATGTGCATCGGCGTCGGCCAAGGCATTTCACTGCTATTGGAAGCCGCGTGACGGGCGAAAGTTCGACCTTTGATGACCCCACGGCAATTGCCGATGCGATTCTGCGCGAGGCCGGCCCAAACATCGTTATGGGATTGCCTCTTGGGCTTGGCAAAGCCAATCACATTGCCAACGCGCTTTATCTGCGTGCCGTAGCCGATCCGTCTATTCAGCTCGAGATTTTCACCGCACTCACCTTGGAAGTTCCCAAGGCCGGATCCGAGATCGAACATCGGTTTCTGGATCCTATCAACCAGCGGCTTTTCTCGGGTTATCCGGAGTTGCTTTATGCGAAGGCGCTGAGACAGGGAACGATCCCTGCAAATATCAAAGTCCGTGAATTCTTTTTTCTCGCGGGCGCGTGGCTCAATGTGCCCCAAGCGCAGCAGAATTACGTTTCCGCCAATTATACGCACGTCCCTGGCTTTTTGATCGAACGCGGCGTCAACGTCATTGCACAGCTCGTCGCAAAGCGCGTCGAGAATGGCGAAACGCGTTACAGCTTAAGCTGCAATACCGACCTCACGATCGATATGTTGCGCGCCCGCGCTGCCGGCGAGGTCAATTTCAAGTTGGTCGGCGAAGTGAATTCGGAGTTGCCGTTCATGCCCGGCGAAGGCGATGTGCCAGCGGAAACTTTCAGCCACATTCTCGATAGCCGCGCGACGGACTTCCCGCTTTTTGCGCCACCCAAGGAGGCTGTGAGTTTCACGGAATACGCCATCGGTCTTCACGTCGCCAGTCTGATCTCCGATGGCGGGACGCTACAGCTCGGCATCGGGCAAGAGGGCGACGCCGTCGCGCGCAGCCTGATTTTGCGGCAGAACAATAACGCAGCATTTTGCGCCGTCCTCGACAAGCTCTCGCATGTCGACATCGATCGCCCCCAACAGGAGCGAGCGCCCTTCGCCGAAGGTCTGCACGGCTTGAGCGAAATGTTGGTGGATGCTTTTCTGCCGCTCATCGACGCCGGCATATTGAAACGCGCGGTCGACGGCGTGATTCTGCACGCCGGATTTTTCCTCGGACCAAAGGCGTTCTATCGCGCGCTGCGCGAGATGCCAGAAAATGATTTGCAACGTCTACGCATGGGCCCAGTATCCTTTACCAATGAATTCTACGGCAATGAAGAGGACAAGCTCCGCAGCCGCGTCAAGGCACGGTTCGTCAACCGCGCCATGATGGCGACACTTCTCGGTTCTGTTGTCTCCGACGGCCTCGACGATGGACGCCTGGTGAGCGGCGTGGGCGGCCAGTTCAATTTTGTGAACCAAGCCTTTGCCGTGAAAGGTGCCCGCTCCATCATCACACTCAAATCAACGCGGGGCGACGGGAGCAAAGCACAATCGAATATCCGTTGGGCTTATGGACACGAGACCATACCGCGTCATTTGCGCGACATCGTCGTGACGGAATACGGTATTGCCGATCTGCGCGGCAAGTCTGACCGCGATGTCATTGTTGCTATGCTGGCGATCACAGATTCACGATTTCAGCCCAAATTACTTCATCACGCTAAAGCTGCCGGTAAGGTCGAAAAAGATTTCGAAATTCCTGCCGCACAATGTGGGAATACGCCCGAGAGGATTTCCGCAGTGCTGACGCCTCTACGCGCAGAAGGCTTATTGCCGCCCTACCCGTTCGGTACGGATTTTACCGAGATTGAACAACATTTAATCCCGGCCCTCGAGTCCCTGAAAAGCGCCACCGCAACACTTCCCCATTTAATTGCGTTTGTGTTGCAGGGAAAGCCTTGGGCAACCTTAGACGACAAAAGTGATGCTTGCCTGAAGCGCCTTGGACTGTCGGCACCAAAAACTCTGAAAGAGATGGCTTATCGATTGCTTGTGCGGGCGGCCCTTAATCACCACATGAAGCGTGGGGATTGAAGAACTGAGACTGCAATGGGTTAGATAATCGCATGTTCAAAGGCCTCACAGACTGGATCAGCGCGGGCATCCTCAGTTATCTTGAAAAGCCCACAGGACGCTATGCGCCGTTCTTCGCCGGCGACTTTGACGTCATGTATAAAAGCCTGCAGCCCGGCGATGTCCTGTTGGTGGAGGGCAACACCCGCCTCAGCGCCATCATCAAGCACCTCACGCAATCGACGTGGTCCCACGCGGCTCTTTACGTCGGCGATGCCGCCAAATCCAACGCGAAGGGAAAAGGCGAGAAAGAAAACAATGTCCTGATCGAAGCCGATGCGACAGTCGGCGTCGCCACGGTGCCGCTCTCGAAATATGCATCCTTCAATACGCGCATTTGCAGGCCAGTGGGTTTAAGCGATGCGGATCGCGCGAAATTGATCGACTACGCCGTTGAACGCCTCGGCATGCAATATGACAGTAAGCGCGTGCTCGATCTCGCCCGGTACATGTTTCCTTATCCCCCGGTTCCCGTCGCTTTAAGGCGCAGGATGCTGGCCATCGGGAGCGGCGATCCAACCCGCGCGATTTGCTCGACGCTGATCGGTGAGGCTTTTTCCGCAGTTCACTACCCCATTTTACCCGAGAGCGCTGAGGTCGGCGGGCATTCGTATGCCGTAGCACCTTATGTTCAGAGCGAGAGTGACCATATCCGTAGGCATGGGCTATTCACGCCGCGCGACTTCGACGTCTCGCCTTATTTTGAAGTCATCAAACCCGGACTGAAGACGGATTTCGACTATCACAAATTAACCTGGGCGCCCGAAGTGGTCGTTCAAGCCGCGGCGGCTAAGAAAAAGGCAAACGCGGCGGCGAGCGCAAAAGCTAGCTGACCGCCGGAGGCAAAGGACGCGGCTTGCGGTCACTGTCGATCGCGACGTAGGTGAACACGCCCGCGGTGACTTCAATAGCATCGCCGCCGGTTCCGCGCCGGACCCAGCTTTCAATTTTTATCGTGATCGACGTCTTCCCCACTTGCGTGATTTCGGCATAGCAGCTCACCTCGTCGCCGACAAATACAGGGCGGCGGAATGTCATGCCTGTAATGGCCACGGTCGCTGTGCGGCCCTGGGCGCGCCGACTGGCGACAATGCTGCCCGAGAGATCCATCTGCGACAGTAGCCAGCCGCCGAAGATATCGCCTTGAGCGTTGGCATCGGCCGGCATCGCCAACGCTCTCAGCGTAGGCTCAATCTGCGGCATTGTATCTGTGGTGTCTGAAGTGGTCATGAGGATCTCGATGCCTTATCCACGCTTGGCTTGCTGCAAATAGTTGATCATCGTTTCTGGATCGGTTTGCTCGTAAGGGTCTTCGTCGGTACCGTCGTCATTGATGCCCGGCTCTTCGAACCATTTTTCAATTACACCGTTGTTGACCACCATGGCATATCGCCAGCTGCGATATCCGAATCCCAGGTGCTCTTTATTGATGAGCATCCCGATGCGGCGCGTAAATGTGCCCGAACCGTCCGGAATCAATTTGATACGTTTGATGTTCAGGCCCTTGCCCCACTGATACATCACAAATGCGTCGTTGACGCTGATGCAATAGATCTCGTCGACGCCGAGCTTTTTGATTTCGTCGTAGGCAAGCTCGAAAGACGGGCACTGTTTATTGGAGCATGTGGGCGTGAACGCGCCGGGAAGCGAGAAGACGACAACCCGTTTGCCATTGAACAGGTCTCCGGTCGAGACATCCTGCCAGCGGAAGGGGTTTGAGCCTTCAATGGACTCATCGCGCACACGCGTCTTGAACACCACTTCCGGAAGCTTACGGCCGATCATTATCCACCCCATCTGAAACAAGGTTCGCCAAGAGCGGCGACCTTTATGGGCCCACTATCCCATAACTTCGGTTTCGGGGCGATCCTCACCTTTGGCCAATTCGGTGTGCCATTGGCCCTGGCGATCTTCGTATGAAATCCCCGTGGTGGAACCCGCCACAGTTTGTTTAGCGGCAGCACTTTGGGCGGCATGCCGGGCAGCATCATGGGTCGGAAAGGTTTCCGAATAGGCGCCATTAGCGCGATAGGCCCAACCGCCGTCGTGTTCAACAATCTCATAAACTACTTTTGTTGATCCTTCATAGTTTAAGTTGTGAGTAACGAAAAGTAACTTAAACCTGGGGAGAGGGTGCAGCACCACAGTTTTTGATTCAACTGAAAAATCGGTACAATTCAAGCTTAAATTTGGATTGTAATAGGGGTCCTTCCAGGAATGATACTTCCTGATGTAGGCAGCTTCTTCACTGGGGTTATCGCCTTGCTCTCTGG
>CAITZE010000453.1 GCA_903896775.1 uncultured bacterium | reverse complement strand
GTTCTGGAACGTGATGGTGGCGAGGGTCTGGTTCTCGTTCTGAACTTCAACGCCTTCTTTGGCTTCGATGGCCTGGTGCAGACCTTCCGACAGGCGGCGGCCTTCCATGATGCGGCCGGTGAACTCATCGATCAGATGGACCTTGCCGTCTTTCACCAAATAATCGACATCACGCCGGAACATATGATGCGCACGCAAAGCCTGATTCAGATGATGAACCAGCGAGACGTTGTGCAGATCGTAAAGCGCACCTTCGGTGAGGATGCCCTTGTCGTTCAACAGCTGCTCGGCATATTCGGTGCCGGCATCGGTGAAAGTGATGGAGCGTTGTTTCTCGTCCTTTTCAAAGTGCTCGTCCTTGAGCAGCGGGATGATCTTGTCGACGCGGTCATAAAGATCGGTGTTGTCTTGCGAAGGACCTGAGATGATCAGCGGCGTGCGCGCTTCATCGATCAGGATGGAATCGACTTCGTCGACGATGGCGTAACTGAAATCGCGATGGACCATCTCTTCCATCGAGTACTTCATGTTGTCGCGCAGGAAGTCGAAGCCGAATTCGTTGTTCGTCCCGTAGGTGATGTCGCAGGCGTAAGCCGCGCGGCGTTGATCGTCGGTGAGGTTGTGCAGAATGCAGCCAACGGTCAGACCCAGAAAGCGATAGATCTGACCCATCCATTCGCAGTCGCGGCTGGCCAGGTAATCGTTGACGGTGACGACGTGTACGCCTTTGCCCGACAACGCGTTGAGGTAGACCGGAAGGGTGGAGACGAGGGTTTTACCTTCGCCGGTCCCCATTTCCGAGATCATGCCCTTATGCAGGACCATGCCGCCCAACATCTGGGTGTCGAAATGGCGCTGCTTCAAGGTGCGTTTGGCGGCTTCGCGAACCGTCGCGAAAGCATCCACCAGGATATCGTCCAGAGTTTCGCCGGCTTCGAGGCGGCCCTTAAGCCAAGCGGTGCGTGCGCTCACGCCGGCGTCGTCCAAGGCGGCGACCTCGGCTTCTTTGGCGTTGATCGCCTCGACGGTGGGGCGCAGCGACTTAATCAGGCGGTCGTTGGGCGACCCGAAAATCCGTTTGGCAAGAGCGCCGAGCATAGCAACCTCAATACATCCCAAGGAGGGGCGGAAAACGGGGTAAACCCTTGAGCTACCCCGTAACTGAATGGAAACTGAGCACCAAGTTCAATGGTGGTGGCGAAGAGATAGAAGCTGGGTGCCCCGAAGTCAACGAGGCCGCCTGAAGATTCGGCGGATTTGCTTGATATTTTGAGACTTTATGCGCCGGCGGTTTCAGGAAAACCGGCGGTTTTCGGGGTATTAGGCGGAATGCGCCGACGCTTGTTCGAAAGGGGCGCATATGTCATTGAAGCGCGGCCTTTTTTACTCACCCACCGACAGCCCGAGCTCCGCCATGGCCCACAAAGTTTCGCCGTTAGCGCCGCCGACCTTCCCCGCTCTGCCGACCTTGAAGGGCGTGCGTTTGGCCGCCTGCTCAGCGGGGATCCGCTACAAGGACCGCGTCGATCTGATGGTAGCCGAACTTGCGCCCGGCACAACCGTGGGCGGTGTGGTGACCAAATCTTTGACGGCGTCGGCACCGGTGGACCTGTGCAAGGCCAACCTCAAGGGCGGCAAGGCCCGCCTTCTGATTGTGAACGCCGGCAACGCCAATGCCTTCACCGGACAGAAGGGCGTCGCGACAGTGGCCGCGACGGTCGAGGCCGCGGTCAGGACCTTTGGCTGCAAACGCAATGAAGTTTTCATTTCATCGACGGGCACTATCGGCGTGCCCTTGCCGCCGGAAAAAATTGTCGATGCTTTGCCAGGCGCGAAAGCCATCCTGAAGGAAGACAGCTGGGCCGAGGCCGCCAAGGCCATCATGACCACCGACACCTTTCCCAAGGCCGCGACCCGCACGGCAAGCATCGACGGCGTGCCTGTGACCATCAGCGGTTTCTGTAAAGGCTCGGGCATGATCGCGCCGGATATGGCGACGATGCTGGCGTATGTGTTCACCGATGCTGCCCTTGAGCCCGCCGCTGTGCAGATGCTGATCACGGCAGGGGCTGCGAAAAGTTTCAACTGCGTGACCGTGGACGGCGACACCTCCACCTCCGACACGCTGCTGATGTTTGCAACCGGACAGGCTAAACACCGCTTCATCTCCAGCGCGGCCGACCCAAAGCTGACCGAGTTCAGAGCCAAGCTCGACGATTTGCTGATCGATCTCGCCAAGCAAGTGGCGCGCGACGGCGAAGGTGCGACCAAGTTCGTGGAAATTCGCCTGACCGGCGCGGAGAACGACAACGCCGCGCGGCGCATTGCGATGTCGATTGCAAACTCACCTTTGGTAAAAACCGCCGTTGCCGGCGAGGACGCCAACTGGGGCCGCATCGTCATGGCCGTGGGCAAAGCCGGCGAGAAAGCCAGCCGTGACCGGCTCGCGATCACCATCGGCGGCGTACAAGTCGCGCGCGCTGGCGAGGCTGTACCGGGCTACGACGAAACGCCGGTGACCGCTCACATGAAGGGTCAGGAAATCCTTTTTGAAGTCGATGTCGGCGTCGGCAAGGGCTCGGCGATCGTGTGGACTTGCGACCTTACGCACGGCTACATCGATATCAACGGCTCATACCGCACCTGAGAATGACCACAGCAAACACCGCACCAGGCGCGTTGGCGGAAGAGGAAGACGGCTGCTTCACCGCGGCCGTGCCTGCGCCACGCACTGGTTTGCGCACCGTTCATGTTGTCGCAGTCGCGTTGCTGGATGCCGATGGGCGGATTCTTCTCGCGCAGCGCCCAGAAGGCAAAACCCTGGCGGGCCTTTGGGAGTTTCCCGGCGGCAAGATCGAAGAGGGTGAAACGCCGGAAGGCGCTCTGATCCGCGAACTGCAAGAGGAACTGGGCGTCGATATTCGCGCAAGCTGCCTCGCACCTTTGACCTTTGCATCGCACTCCTACGAGAATTTCCACTTGATGATGCCGCTGTATGTCTGCCGCCAATGGCGCGGCAACATTACGGCCCGCGAAGGCCAGAAATTAGCCTGGGTGCGGGCCGAACGTTTACGCGACTATCCGATGCCGCCCGCGGATTTGCCGTTAATTCCGTTCTTGCAGGATTGG
>CAITZE010000452.1 GCA_903896775.1 uncultured bacterium | reverse complement strand
CGCCAAAGCAGCTTTGCACGATATGGGCGACGCGCTGGGTGAGGGTGCTGCGCGGAATGTTCTGCGCTTCGTAAACCTTCTTGGCTTCGCCGGCCTCGAGGTAGTCGGTCGGGAGCTTCACCTTGATGATATGGGCGCCCATCAGTGCCGCCATGTGGGCTGCATAGGCGATGACATCGAAACCGGTCTCGCCTTCTTTGGTGACGTACTGGCCACGTGGATAAGACCAGACGACAACAGCGAGGCCCGCGTCCTTGGCTTCGGCGGTCAGTTCGCGCAGATCGTTCATCATGTCGTAGGCATTGGCCGAACCGGGATAGATCGTGTAGCCGATGGCCGAACAGCCGAGGCGGAGCGCGTCCTGAACGCCGGCGGTGATGGCCTGCACGGGGCCGTCTTTTTCGCCGTTGAGGGAGTTGGCGCTGTTGACCTTAAGGATGGTCGGGATCGAGCCCGCGAAAGTCGCCGCGCCATCTTCGATCATGCCAAGGGGGGCCGCGAAGGCTGATAGCCCGGCATCGACGGCCAGCTGCCAGTGATAGTGGGGCTCATAGCCCGGGGGGTTGGGGGCGAAGCTGCGGGCGGGGCCGTGTTCGAAGCCTTGGTCGACGGGCAGGATCACCAGCTTGCCGGTTCCGCCGAGGCGACCGTTCATGAGGATGCGGGCAAGATTGGACTTGGTGCCAGGGTTGTCGCTTTCGTAAGCGGAAAGAATCTTCTTCACCCGGGGTGTGATCTTCATGAACGCAGGTCCTCTGACTAAGACGTGGGGCAATAGGGTAGGCAAAAACGATAGCCTTGCCGCGACATATAAAGGCCCCGAACTTTAAAGCCTAGAGGGCGATTGAAGAGACGCGTTTCGATAGCCTTTTTCGCGAACGTGGGGGGACGCGCTCCCGCGAGCGTGTTGACGTCCCCCGGACTCCTTCCTATGCTTCATGCAGAATTCGAGGTTGGGGCGCTATTACTTTGAAAGATATTGAGAACTATAAGCTGACGCATGTTGAGGATTCGCTTCAACGACTGGATCGCGCTTTAGCGCGCCTGGAGTCTGCGGCGGCTAACGCGGGCGGCAATGATACGGCCGTCGCCCTTGAAGAAAAACTCGGCCAATTGACCACGGCCCACAGTACTTTGAAGCAGACCGCCGATCGTGTCGCTCAGCGCCTCGATGCTGCTATTGGTCGGCTTTCAGCATCTATCCAGGATTAGGGAACCAGGCGGTCTTGGGACAGGTCTCCATCAACATTCGCGGACGGCAGTACCAAATCGCCTGCGACGATGGTCAGGAGGCTCATCTTGCGCGCCTCGGCCGGTACCTCGATCAGCGCGCCGAGCAGATCTCGGCTGCGGCGGGTTCAGTCAGCGATGCCCTGCTTCTGGTCATGGTGTCCCTGATGGTGGCCGATGAATTGGCCGATACCTCGGCTGAGCTGGAAAGCCTGCAAGCCGCAGGCGGAAATGCCACTCAGGCGCGAGCCGCCCGTGAAGAAGCTGAGAAAGACGTGGTTAAAGTGGTTAATGGCCTCGCCGAGCGCATTGAGCGTATTGCCGCGCGGCTTGAGGGACCCTAAGTTGCTGGTGGAGCTGCTGGACAGGTTAGTCCTTTGAACCCCCAGGGGCGATAAACTACGCTCGGGAGCTGTCTCTCACCGGATGCCGCTTAACGTCCGGTGATATGGCGCCCACTTATACCTGTGGCCCATTGGGAGGTCACGCTAGGTCGACGGTTTCGGCGGCTCCGCTTTACTTTCAACGCCTGGGTTTTAGTCTCGCCTTGGGTTCCCCTTCCTTGGTTTTCCCCGCCTTGGTTTTCCAATGACGACGCCGACTGCGCCTGCCGCCGTACTGAAGGCCGTGCTACGCCGTGAGGCCCTGGCGCGGCGTAAGTCCGTCCATGCTGTGCGCCATGCAGGAGCGTCGGCCGATTTGGCGCGACGCATCGCGAGCGAGCTATCTACTCAAGGTAAAATAATAGCCGGCTATTGGCCTCTCGGGACTGAGATCGATTGCGTGCCGGCATTGGCAACGCTTAAAGCCGCAGGGATTGAGGTGGCGCTGCCGGTCGTTGCTGGTCAAGGGCAGGTCCTAATTTTCCGCAGTTGGGCACCGGGCGATATTTTGGAGGCCGGGCCTTTCGGCACTATGCACCCGGCTCAGCGGGCATCCCTGGTTGTTCCGGATATTATGCTTTTGCCGTTGATGGCTTTCGACAGCACCGGTCACCGTCTAGGCTATGGCGCGGGTTATTACGATCGCACGGTCGCGGCGCTGCGGCGGGACAGGCAGGTTGTCATCATTGGCCTTGCTTACGACGAGCAGCAGATCGATACGCTGCCCGCTGATAGCCATGACCAAAAGATGGACGCGGTGATTACAGATCAGCGGATGTTATGGTTTAATAAGTAAGTATAATATATTGATATTAAACTACTATTTTAGGTAAATCGGCATGCGACTTTTATACTGCGGCGATGTTATGGGTCGCCCAGGGCGCGATGCCATTGTCACCTACGTTCCTCAACTGCGCCGCGACTTGAACTTGGATTTTGTCGTCGCTTGTGGCGAGAACGCAGCCCATGGTTTCGGCATCACCGCCGCCATCTGCCAGTCGCTTTATGATGCCGGCGTTGACGTCGTCACGCTCGGCAATCATGCCTGGGACCAGCGCGAGATCATCACCTTCATCCAGGCCGAACCGCGCCTGCTGCGCCCTTTGAACTACCCGCCGGAAACGCCGGGGCAGGGCATGGGGCTATATAGGACTGCCAACGGACGCCGGGTGATCGTGGTGCAGGTGATCTGCCGCCTGTTCATGGACGCCCTCGACGATCCCTTCCGCGCTTTGAACCGCAACCTTGAGAACCACCCACTCCGCGATGCCGCCGACGCCATTATTGTCGATGTCCATGGCGAGGCCAGCAGCGAGAAGGCCGCCCTGGGTATTGTCGCCGACGGCCGCGCCTCCATGGTGGTGGGCAGCCACTCCCATATCCCCACCGCCGATTGCCAGATTCTGACGGGCGGAACCGCCTATCAGACCGATGCGGGAATGTGCGGCGATTACGACTCGGTGATCGGCATGAAGAAGGAAGCCGCCATCTTCAAATTTGTCAGGAAAATTCCGGGTGAGCGCCTGTCTCCCGCCGAAGGGCCGGGAACCCTGTGCGGCGTTTGGGTGGAAACCGACGACCGCACCGGATTGGCGGTTCGGGTCGCTCCGCT
>CAITZE010000451.1 GCA_903896775.1 uncultured bacterium | reverse complement strand
CAAGAAAATGAAAATGATAATGACGACGAGGACGGCGGTCAGAAGAAGCGTCATCCGCACTTCTGCAACGGAAGCGCGGATGGTTTCCATGCGCTCTTGATATTTCTCAACTTTAATTGAAGGCGGCATCAGCGCGCTTAATTGCGGCATCAGCGCTTCAATACGCCGCGCCGTGTCAACGACGTTTGCGCCGGGCTGCTTGCGGATCGTGATGTTAATGCTCGGCGTGCCGTCGATTTTCTCGGCAGCCATACGCACCGTTTCGGCGCCATCGATCGCGCGACCGATGTCGCTAATGCGCACCGGCGCGCCGTTGCGGAACGTCAGAACGACATCGTTGAACTCATGCGCTTTGGTGAGCTGGTCGTTGCCGTAAATGGTGAAGGCCTTGGTGTCGACGTCGAGGTAGCCTTTCGGGGAATCGGTAGAAGCGTTGGCGATGACCGTGCGGACATCCTCGAGTCCCAAACCTGTTGCCGCCAGCTTGAGCGGATCAATCTGAATACGGATCGCAGGCTTCTTCTGCCCCTGAATATTGATATTGCCGACACCCGGGAGCTGGGAAAGTTGCTGCACGACAATGTTCTCGACGTAATCGTCGAGTTCAGTCATCGGCAAGACTTCTGACTCGAAGGTGTAACCGAGAATCGGTGAGTCGGCAGGATTGTACTTCTGATATTTTGGCGGCGACGGAAGGTTGCGCGGCAATTGTGCGGCGGCGGCGCTGATAGCCGACTGAATATCCTGGGCTGCGCCGTCGAGGTCGCGATCAAGCTCGAACTGCACCGCGATCGTAGTGGTGCCGAGATAGTTACTGGACGTCATCTGTGTGACGCCGGGAATTTGCGCGAATTGTCGCTCGAGCGGCTGCGCGACCGTGGCCGCCATCGTCTCCGGGTCCGCGCCAGGCAAACTTGCCTGTACTTGGATTGTTGGGAAATCGACTTGCGGGATCGGGGCTACGGGCAGGAACGGATAAGCTGCGAAACCTAAGGCCAAAATCACGGCCATGAACAATGTCGTCGCGACGGGGCGGCGTATGAAATACGGCGATATGCCGCTTACCCCCGCGGACGTATCATTACTCATTGAGCTACCGCAGCTTTGGGCGAAGCGTCGTCAGATGATGCTGCCTTCGCGGGTTTGACTTTTGCGTCGCCTGAAGCGTTACGCAACGTGACGCGCGCACCCGGCTCCAAACGCGATTGCCCATCGGTCACGACAGTATCGCCTTCAGCGAGCGTATCGGAGACGACAATGATCGCATCGCCGGAGGTCTCGGAAGTTTCCACCGCACGCACGGCGACTTTGGAATCAGGCTGGACGACATAGACGTACAATCCGTTCGGGCCCCGCTGAACGGCGCGCGCAGGCACCGTCAGAGCGGCTTTATGCGTATCGACCAGAACATGCGCGCTGACAGTCTGGCCAGGCCACAGCTGATTGCCTTCGTTAGAGAAGACCGCCTTGAGCTTGATGGTGCCGCTGGCTTCGTCGACCGAGTTGTCAAGTGTCAACAACTCGCCGTCCGCCAGCTTGTCTTTATCGTCGGAGCTATAAGCCGTCACCGGCAAAGGATGTATCGCAAGGCCTTTGGTGACCGCCGTGAGTTCCGTAGCCGACAAGCTGAAGATCACAGAAATCGGGTGCACTTGAGAAATAACGGCAAGACCGGTCTGATCGGTCGCGTGCAAAATATTGCCGACGTCTACTTGGCGCAAACCAATGCGCCCCGTCAGCGGCGCGCGGATCGTGGTGTAACCCAATTGAACACGAGCGTTATCGATTTGTGCCACATCGCCTTGAAGCGTGGCTTCGCCTTGAGCAACGGCAGCGACTTGGGCTTCTAAAGTCTGCTGGCTGGAGTATTGGCTTTTTGTAAGAGCTTGATAGCGCGTGAGGTCGCTTTTAGCTTTGATTAATGTCGCTTCGTCTTGCGCCTTTTTTGCGAGCGCTGAATCGAGCGCGGCTTGGTAAGGCCGGGGATCGATCTGCGCGATGATATCGCCGGCTTTGACCTCTTGCCCTTCGGTGAACATGATCTTATCGAGGGTGCCGTCTACACGGGCTTTAAGCACGACCGTATTGTTGGCGCGCGCGGTTCCATAGCCGAAGCGATAAATGGGCACATCTCGGCGCACAACCTTCTCGGCGCTGACCGGCGTTGCCGGCGGCGCCTTTGGTTTCGCGGCGGGTTGAAGCTCTTGAAAGCCATACACAGCGAGCGCAATCACGACGACGAGGCCCGCACCACGCAGCAACCGCTGCTTGGTCGTTGAACCGAACAGGCTCGTGCCGCCCTTTTGAGCGTAAGGCTTCGTCAGATTGGGATTGTGATCGACGCCACGCCCCGCCGGCTCGCTAAAAGAATCACCCTTCGGGTTCATTGACTACATCCCCACATAGCTTTTTTCACGCGGCGCTTATACAGCAGCCCCATATGGCCTACATTAAATAGTAATGAACTTTCGAGACATTAAATTGCGCGCCATTATCTGATGCTCTCTTTCTGCAGCTATTACAAAAAGTTGCATAGGCGATTTAAGACGCACAAAACAGCGGCTAAGCCGCAAATGACCCCTCGATCAGAAATAAAGAGAGGGGAGAACTTTATCTCCCCTCTCTTTGTCGAACTTATCTCCGCAGCGTGAAATGTGCCGGCCTAGCTAACGGCCGGCACGTTCCGCGTTATCCTAAGGTTCCACGTAAGCCCAGAACCGAGCCGCGGCATTCGGGCCACGAACTGCACGACGGCCATACGGATTGGCGTCGTCGTACACGTCCTTCGTGTTGTCGTCAGTCGCCAAGACTTCGTAGGTGTCGGAGCCAACGCGATCCGTCGGCGCCTTGTCACCCGGGTAGCTGTACACGGCGAAGCCACGATAGCTCCACTGTTTGACACCGTTGCTGCGCGTGACGACTTCCCAGTACCCCGTAGATTCCGCACCGGCCTGCGCGACATAGGGCTGCCAAGTCTTCAAGCACTCATCGTCACATGACGCCGTTCCCAGAGCCTTGCCGACTTTCGGCGAACCCGGCGCTGAATAGGGAATGCCGTGACCATCGGGCTGATGGAAGCTTGTATCCAAACGATAAAGGGTCTTCTTGTCCTTGGTCATGATCGGACCGCGGGCAAGATCCAGTTTCAATCCGGCTTCCGTAGGCATCCAATGGCGCGCAAGCATCGCCACTTGGAAATCTTTGTTTTGGCCGACGCCGAAGGCATCACCCGGAGTGTAGT
>CAITZE010000450.1 GCA_903896775.1 uncultured bacterium | reverse complement strand
GCAACAAAATCTTGTGGCCTGCGTATTATCCTTAAGGATAGACGGCTACATCCGAAGCGTTGCTTTCTATCCGTCTGCACAACTGGTTTGGCGACCCTTCCTGAGAGATTATTTCCTCATTGCAAGGGCGCGTGACGCCAACAACGCAGAAAGGAAGATTGAGATGCTACGTGATTATGACATGGCTTGGCTGGATGCGGAGATCGACGGCGAACCCGTTATTCCGGCAATCGATCAGCAAATCGAGTACCAGCGTTACCTTCAACGCCTAGAACTCGTGATGATCGAAAACAGATCGGCGCGACTGGAACGTGAAGCGCGGAATCATATGGATCGTACCGCTTTGGCTCATCTCGCGATGAGCGCTGCCTAAGAGCTAAAGCCCAAGACGCGGTCTTTAGCAAAACCGGCGGCGAATGAGCGCGAACACGGCGCGTTGTCCCAGCGCCTCGCCGCCCGCCGGGCGACCCGATCGATCACCAGGATTCCAGCCGTAGGTATCGATGTGCACCCACGGCACGCCCGCTCCGACAAATTCCTTCAAGAATAGCCCCGCCGTAATGGCTCCGCCGAACGGCGAGTCCCCGGCATTGTTGATGTCAGCCACTTTGCTGTCGATCATTTTGCGATAGGGCTGATAGAGCGGCAAACGCCACAGCGGATCTTGAGCGTTTTTCGCAGCAGCCATGACATCCGCTGCAAGCGCCTCATCATCCACGAAAATTCCAGGCAAGTCGGGGCCGAGAGCAACACGGCAGGCTCCCGTCAAAGTCGCGAAGTCGACCAACAGCGCCGGGTTTTCAGAGCTAGCTTCAGTCAACGCATCGCCCAAAACGAGGCGGCCTTCCGCATCGGTATTGCCGATCTCAACCTTAATGCCTTTGCGGGTTTTCAAAACATCGCCAGGACGGAAGGCGTTACCGGCGACAGCATTTTCGACCGCTGGTACCAGCACGCGCAAACGTACCGGCAACTCGGCTGCCATGATCATATGAGCAAGACCCAGCACCGTCGCCGCGCCGCCCATGTCCTTTTTCATCAGGGCCATTCCGCTTGCGGTCTTTAAATCAAGACCGCCGGAATCGAAACACACGCCTTTGCCGACCAGCGTCACTTTGGGCGCAGTCGTATTGCCCCAGGTGAAATCGATCAATCGCGGCGCAACACTGCTGGCGCGCCCGACAGCATGAATCATCGGATAGTTCTGCGTTAAAAGATCGTCGCCCGTAATGACATTGATCGCAGCACCATGGGTTGCCGCCAGACCTCGCGCGGCTTGCTCCAATCCGTCGGGCAGCAAGTCTGCGGCGGGCGTGTTAATCAGATCGCGCGTCATGGCAGCACCCACAACGGCGTGCTCGACGTATGGGCGGTCGCATCCTTCCGGCCAAACCAATGTAGCGCGTTGCGGCTGCGGTTCACTTTTGTAGCGCGCAAAGCTGTAACCGCCGAGTGCCCAGGCCAGCGCGGCCCAGGTTGGAAAATCGGCGGGCGCGCCATTCGTCGTCGCAAAACGATACGTGCCTTTTGGCAAAACTTTCGCGAGATTTCCCGTCAGCCACGGATCGTCGCCGCGTCCGAGGCCGAGAACTATCGCGGAGAGACCGCCATCTTCGCCGGGCACGATGGCCGCATTGCCCGCATCGGCTTTGAAATTCACGGCGGCCAGCCAACTACGGATGCGCGCCGGCTGATCCGCGAGCCACGATTCATATTTATCCGCAGCGACACCGTGGATCGGCGTGGCGGCATCGGAGGGTTCGACCAGTAGATGAAGTGGCGACAAGGTCAAAGGATTCAAACTCTAGGAGTGCGTTGTATGAAGATCCTGGCGCTGCTCGGCTTTGGACGGTGGCTTTGCCGGTGCTGCAGCAGGGGGTGGCACGACGGCGGCAGGATCCATCAAGCCATTTTCAATATAGTATCGGTCGGCGCCGGTTTGAATGGGCAAGCCCAAATCTTCAGCGGCAAGACTGCGATCCATGAGTTTGCCCCGCGGATGGCCGCCGTGAAAGAGCGGCACGTTCCGTTCGTGCCAGATGGCGCGAACGATTCCGTAAGCCAGCGTCGGGTCCATAGTATCGCGGCTCAGCAGCACAGAACCTACATCAAGGGTCTCTACCGCCGGCTGACCGGTATAGGTGCCGGCCGGAATAACGCCGCGGCTGTAAAACGGAAATATTTGCGCGAGCTTCTCGGCGACAGGTCCGGAGATGGGGATCAATTTGATCGCCATGCGGGCCGCCACATCTTCCACGGCTAGTGTCGGCGCGCCGCTGACGATGAAG
>CAITZE010000449.1 GCA_903896775.1 uncultured bacterium | reverse complement strand
GGGCGTAACGAAAATGCCCGCATCGGATTGACCGGCCGCTTCGATTCCATCCAGGCCGCCGTGCTTCTGGAAAAACTCGCGATCTTCGACTCTGAATGTGCTGCGCGTAACACGGTGGCCAAGCGCTATGCCGATGGCCTTAACGACGTTGTGACCACGCCTTATCTTCGGCCCGACTGCACATCGGTCTGGGCGCAATACACTATCATCTCGTCACGCCGCGACCGGATCGCCGCGACATTGCAGGCACAGCGTATTCCGACCGCCATTCACTATCTCAAGCCGATCCACACGCAGCCGCCCTATCGCGGTTTTCCGGTTGCCACAGGCGGATTGCCGGTCACGGAACGCTTGTCGCAGGAAGTCATCAGCTTGCCGATGCACCCTTACCTCATCACCGAAGCGCAAGACCGCATCATCGCCGCCGTCCGCGCAGCTGTGGCTTAATGTGATCGGATCGCCCGTTCCGCTGAGGCCCTGCTCGTGAAACTTGTTGTCATCGGCGCTGGCGTGATGGGGCGCAATTATCTGCGCGCGGCCAAAGCCGCCGGTATTCCGATTGCGGGTATCATCGATAGCAATGCAGCCCAAGCCAAAGCGGCCGCCACTGAGTATGGCTGCGATATCACGGTCGAGGCACACGACATCGATGCTGCCGTCGTTGCTGTCCCGACAGCGGCCCACGCGGCTATCGCGGGTCCCCTTCTAAAACGTGGCGTTCATTGTCTGGTGGAAAAACCCTTCGCCGCAGCAGAAGCCGAGTGTCATGCCTTGATGGAGGCCGCAGTTATCGGTCGCGCGGTTCTTCAGGTGGGCCATATCGAGCGTTTCAATCCGGCGATTGCAGCGTTATTTGCCAGCGCGATAGCACCGGAAACCATTACGACACTCACCGCGCGACGCATGGGCCCGGCCAGCGCGCGAGTTAGCGATGTGAGTGTGATCGTGGATTTGATGGTGCACGATTTGGATATCATTATCGCACTCAAGTCCGCGCCGGTGACGAAGGTTGAGGCCGCCGGCACCATGGATCATGCCGAGGCCGCGCTGACTTTTGCTGACGGAAGTATCGCAACACTGACAGCGAGCCGGACGGCCGCGACGCGTGTGCGCGATCTTGATGTGGCAACCAATGCCGGCACCTATCAGCTCGATTATATCGCGAAGAGTTTGACAGTTAACGGCGGCGCGCCGGCCACATTTACCGGGGATGCCTTGGGCGCCGAACTTACCGATTTCATCGACAGCATTCGCGACGAACGCCAACCGCGTGTAACGGGCGCGGCCGGCCTTGCGGCAATGAAACTCGCCTGGCGCGTCGAAGCCGCATTGAAAGCATCGGCATGAGCGGCACAGCAGAAGTATCCATCGATCGCAAGCCGATCATCGCCTTCTGCCTGTTCGATTTCGCCGACTCTGCCTTCACCACCATCGTCGTTACATTTGTCTTCGCGACCTACTTCGCCAACGGCATTGCCGCGAATCCTGACACGGGCGGAGCACAGTGGAGCTTGGCCATGGCGGTGGCCGGAATCGTAATTGCGGTATTGAGTCCGATCTTTGGCGCCATCGCCGATCAAACCGGCCGGCGCAAACCATGGTTGTTTGCGGTCTCGGTGATCTGCGTCAGCTCAACTGCTTTGCTATGGTACGCAAAACCCACGGTCGCCGATGTACCCTGGGCACTGACCTTTGCCGTAATTTCCACCATCGGCTTTGAAATGGGCATGTTGTTTTACAACTCACTCCTACCGATCATCTCGACGCCCGCTACCATGGGCCGCATTTCCGGCTGGGCTTGGGGCGTGGGTTATTGCGGTGGATTGATTTCGTTGGCCGTCGCATTGTTTGTCCTGGTGCAAGGCAACCCGCCGCCCTTTGGTCTCGACAAAAGTCTGGCCGAACCGGTACGCGCGACATCGCTGCTGGTCGCCATTTGGTTCACGATTTTCGCAACGCCACTATTTTTCTTCATCAAAGAGCCGCGCACTAGCGGCATTCCGGCTGGCGCCGCTGTGCGTCAAGGTTTGACGCAGTTGGTGACGTCACTGCGCAATATCCGCAACCGCCGCAATATCTTCCGCTACCTCATCGCCGGGATGATTTATTCCGACGCGGTCTCGACGATCTTCGCATTAGGAGGTGTTTATGCCGGTGTGACTTTCGGCATGAAGACCGAAGAAATCATCGTGCTGGGCATAAGCTTGAATGTCACCGCAGGCCTCGGCGCTTTTCTCGGTGGATGGGCCGATGACCGCCTGGGCTCAAAACGCACCATAATGATCAGCTTGACGGCTTTGATCGTGACCGCGGGCGCTGTCATGCTCGCCGAAGACAAAACCATGTTTTGGATCGCGGCCTTAGCCATGAGCACATTCTTCGGTCCTGTGCAGGCCGCCAGCCGGACATTGATGGCGCGCCTGTCGCCGCCGTCCATGCGCGGCGAGATGTTCGGGCTCTTTGCCCTTTCAGGCAAAGTTACGGCCTTCATGGGACCGGCGGCAGTCGGCTGGGTCACTTTGATGACCGGCAGCTACCGCCTCGGCATGTCGACAACGCTGATCTTTCTATTGATCGGCCTGGTACTGATGCGCCATGTGAAGGAAGAAGAAGGCCATGATGACCCTCTTCATACCTAGGGCTTAATGCCTGAAGTGCCGCATGCCGGTGAACACCATGGCGAGGCCCTTTTCGTCGGCGGCCTTGATGACATCTTCGTCTTTGATCGAGCCGCCCGGCTGAATCACCGCAATCGCACCGGCTTCCGCTGTCACCAGCAAACCATCCGGGAACGGGAAGAAGGCATCTGAGGCGACGACCGAACCAGCGGTAAGCGCTTCGCTCTGGCCCAGCGCTTGTGCAGCGTCTTTCGATTTGCTGTGAGCGATGCGTGCGGAATCGATACGGCTCATTTGGCCCGCGCCAATACCAACAGTCGCGCCGTTCTTCACATAAACGATAGCGTTGGATTTGACGTGTTTGCAGATCGTGAACGCCAGCAGCAGGTCATCCATTTGTTGCGGCGTCGGCTTGACCTTGGTCATGACTTTGAGATCGGCTTTGGTAACGCGGCCATTGTCACGACCTTGCACGAGATAACCACCGGCGACGTTGCGAACTGTTCTGCCAGCCGTCGCCGGATCGGGCAATCCGTCGGTGATCAAAAGGCGCAGGTTTTTCTTTTTCGCAAACAGCGCGCGGGCTTCTTCGTCGGCGCTCGGCGCAATGACGACTTCCGTGAACAATTCGGTGATCTTGGCAGCGGTGCGCCCATCGATAGGACGATTGAGCGCGATAATGCCGCCGAAAGCCGAGACCGGATCACAGATCAGAGCTTTGCTGTAAGCATCAAGACAGTCGGTGCCGAGCGCCACGCCGCACGGGTTGGCGTGCTTGATGATGGCGCAGGCCGGACCGGTGAATTCCGCCACCAACTCATAAGCCGCATCGGTGTCGTTGATATTGTTGTAGCTGAGCTCTTTGCCCTGGACCTGCAACGCCGCGGCGACGCCAGCGCGCTTCTCACCCGTCACATAGAGCGCCGCCGTCTGATGCGGATTTTCGCCGTAACGCAAAGTCTGTTTGAGCTTGCCGCCGAAGCTGAGCCAACGCGGATACTCGTCGCCCAGTTGACCCGCGAACCACGTCGAGATCGCCGTATCGTAGGACGCTGTGCGCGCGAATGCGCGCGCCGCCAGTTGTTTGCGCGTGGTGTCCGTCACAGCGCCTTTATTCGTTTTCATGTCGGCGATGATGACGGCGTAATCCACCGGGTCAACCACGACGGCCACCCCAGCATGGTTCTTGGCGGCAGAGCGGATCATGGCGGGACCACCGATATCGATATTCTCGATACAGGTGGCGAAGTCCGCCCCCGCTGCGACGGTCTGCTCAAAAGGGTAGAGATTGACGACAATTAGATCGATGGGACCGATTTTATGATCCGCCATCGTCTTTTCATGTTCGGCATTGCCGCGAATGCCGAGAATGCCGCCGTGAATGGTGGGGTGTAAAGTCTTGACCCGCCCGTCGAGCATTTCCGGAAAGCCCGTGACTTCGGCGACTTCTTTGACCGGCAGGCCTTCATTCTTGAGCGCTTTGGCGGTACCGCCGGTGGAGATCAACTCGACGCCCGACTCATGCAGGAATTTCGCAAAGTCGACGAGACCGCTTTTATCGGAGACGGAAAACAGCGCACGGCGGATGGGAGCAGACATGGAAGCACCTCATTCTAAAATTGGGTGCCCAGGCGCGCGGCTCATCTGAGGCTGCGCTTCCCGATGGTCGATCCATCTTTCGTCGCCAGTCGCGCAGCGGCGTTTTTATATCCGAAACACCCCCGCCAAACAAGCTGCGGCGGGACGCTTACAACGCCCTATTTTACTTAATGACTTTGAGGTGCGCTTTATGAGGAATGGCGGGATTACGGCGCAGTTCCGGCACTAGATCAGCAGTCAACGCCAGTGCCGCGGCCTCGTCGCGACGGCGGCATGCATCGTCTAAAGCCGCAAGTTTGGCAGCGATGATGGCGTGGTCGACGCTGCGCGGCCGGGCGATCAAAACACCGGCCATATCCGTGGTCACGGGCGGTTCCTGGCCGTGGAAAAGCTCTTCCGAAAGCTTTTCACCGGGACGTAAGCCCGTCACCTGAATGGCGATATCGATGCCCGGCTTTTTGCCGGCGAGGCTAATCATCTGTTGCGCAAGATCGATAACCTTTATGGGCGCGCCCATATCAAGCACATAAATCGCGCCTTGGTCATCCTCACGGCCCTGTCCGAGAGCCGCGGCCTGCAAGACGAGTTCAACAGCTTCATGAACTGTCATGAAGAAGCGCTCGATATCGGGATGCGTAACGGTCAACGGACCGCCCGCTTCCAATTGCTTCTGGAACAATGGCACCACCGATCCGGCGGAGCCCAACACATTGCCGAAGCGCACGGTGATGAAACGTGTGCCCAACCCGCGCAAATCCATAGCCTGGCAATAAATCTCCGCCACACGCTTGCTGGCACCCATGACATTGGACGGGTTCACGGCTTTGTCGGTGGAGATCATCACCACAGCTTTGACGCCAGCCGCAACGCAGGCGTCGGCGATATTGCGGGCGCCGATAGCATTGGTGAGCAGCCCTTCCAGCGGATTCAGCTCCACCATCGGCACATGCTTCAAAGCAGCGGCGTGGAAAACGATGTCGGGCTTTTCGCGGGCAATGATGTCTTTCATGCGCCCATCATCGCGCACGTCAGCCAAGATCGTGGCGCAAGACAACGCGCCGTAACGCTGACGTACCGCCATATCGATGGAATAGAGATTGAACTCGCCGTTATCGAGCAACGTGATATGCGCTGGGCCCGCTTCACAGATCTGATGCACCAGTTCCGCGCCGATGGAACCGCCTGCACCAGTGACGAGGATGCGCTGCCGGCGAATCATCGCTGCCATGGCGACACGGTCGAGATTACTTTGCGGACGACCCAGCAAATCTTCAATGTCGATAGGTTGCGGTTTCAAATTGTTGTCGTCGCCGGTACGCACGCGCTCAAGTTTGCAGCCCGCTTCGGCAGCTAAACCGAGCAGCTGTTGCACGGTGGTGCCGGGAATATCGCGGCCCACCAGAATCAGTTTTTCCGGTCGCAAACCTTTGGCATCCAGATCGCCGACGATCTTCACCAGATCACCATTACGCCCCAGCACTTCGACACCTTGGATGACTTGACCGACGCGATCACCGCGCGCCGTTGTCATGCCGACAATGCGATAGCTGGAGGACGGCTGGCGGATGAAGTGTTCAGCTTCGGGTCCTGCACCAACCAAAAGGATCGGTGTTGCGTCGGGCGCCACGGCGATGCCGCGCGCATGACGATCTTTGAGCATGCGATAAAACAAGCGCGGGCCAGCCAGAAAACTCACCAGCAGAAACCAGCTGATGAAGGGCAGCGAGCGCGGCAGCGTTTCCAGGCGCGCGACAAAGAACCACGCCGGCAGGAACACCAGGACGACGATAGTCGAAGTGCGCAGGATATTGACGGCGTCTTTTGCCGACACATATTCCCAAACATGGCGATAAAGGCCGGTGAACAGATAGGTGACCGCCGCAACCCCCGCGAAGGTCGCCGCCATATGGATGACATCGGGGCGGTCGCTTAGGAAATCAGGACCGAGGCGCAAGAAGAACGCCGCCAAAAAGGCGGCAAAGGCCATGACAACATCATGGCCGTAGACCAGCAGATTCCGCGGCTGGCGAAGACGGTGCACAATTCCGCGCCGCGAGAAGATTTCAGAAAGATGAGCCAAGAAGCCTCGCTCGGGGGTTTAACGCCGGTCTCACGCGTCAAGCTGGTATCTCAACGTCGCCGGCCGTTCAAGGTTCCGTATAACTTAATTGTTTTGCGCCAAATACTTAACGGGTATCTTACGTCTGGAATCCCAACGAAGTATTAAGCGTTTCAACACGATACTGCCGGCGCTTATAACCTGATCACTCTCTTTTGGACGGGCATTTCCGGCTCTTCCTGTCGTCTACAAGGTCTTCCCACGGTCACCCAAGGTCCTCAATGTCGAAAAAAGCCGCTCCGAAGGTCGCTCTGATTACCGGCATCACCGGTCAAGACGGAGCCTATCTCGCCGAATTCCTGCTGAAGAAGGGCTACATCGTCCATGGCGTGAAGCGGCGTTCGTCGTCCTTCAATACTGGCCGCATCGACCATCTGTATCAGGATACCCATAAAAGCGGGCTCAGGTTCTTCCTCCACTACGGCGATTTGACAGACGCCACCAATCTGATCCGGCTAGTTCAGGAAGTGCAGCCCGACGAGATCTATAACCTCGCCGCTCAGAGCCATGTGCAGGTGAGCTTCGAGACCCCCGAATACACGGCCAATTCCGACGGCATGGGAACGCTGCGTCTCCTCGAAGCCATTCGCATTTTGGGGCTCGAGAAAAAGACCCGCTTCTACCAAGCCTCCACCTC
>CAITZE010000448.1 GCA_903896775.1 uncultured bacterium | reverse complement strand
TTGCGGCGGCTGCGGCAATGGTCGTTTCGCAGATATCGACGGGGACGTAAGACGCAGGTCTATCCATGGCGTCCAAAAGAATGCGGGCTTTATTGCTTTCGCCGCTGCCGAATTCGATGAGATGTGCATGGCTACCCACAACATCGGCGATTTCGTCGGCGTGCCGACGCAAGAGTTTCAATTCCGTGCGCGTCGGATAGTATTCCGGCGTGCGGCAAATGGCGTCGAAGAGTTGCGTACCGCGTTCATCATAGAAATATTTACACGGCAAGGATTATTGCGGCTGCGACAGTCCGTGAATGACGTCGGCGCGAAAGGCATCGCTTGTGACCGCCGCCGTTGAGACGGCGACATCTTCGCGAACCAGATGCTGAAGCGGAGAGGGAATACGGTTCATAATGAGTCTGCCAATCGTAAGCCGGAGAATTGCCACCGCATATGCGGGTAGAAATAATTTCGGTATGTCGCGCGGACATGGCTGGCGGGCGTGACGCAAGAGCCGCCGCGCAGCACCATTTGATTGATCATGAATTTCGCGTTGTATTCGCCGACCGCGTCCTTGGAGGCTTTGAAGCCGGGGTACGGGCTGTAAGGGCTTTGTGTCCATTCCCAGACATCGCCGAACATCTGCTGCGGGCCATGGCCTTCGCCCCATGCCGGCGGAATGGGTTCAAGAACGCCACTTTCGAGAAAGTTGGCTGTGGAAAGGTCTAACTGGGGTGTGACGTGGGATGTCTGGCTGACGGCGGCGGCTTCCCATTCGGCTTCCGTGGGAAAGCGTTTACCGGCCCAGCGCGCATAAGCGTCGGCTTCGTAGAAGCTGATATGACAAACGGGTGCTGCAAGATCCAAGGCGGCGAGGCCGCCCAGGGTGAAACGCAGCCAGCCGCTATCTTTGATCTGCATCCAATATTGCGGCGTCTTCCAGCCGTTTTTCTGAACCGTGTCCCAACCATCTGACAGCCAAAACTCAGGCCGCTCGTAGCCGCCGGCGGCCATGAAGGCCAACCACTCGCCGTTGGTGACAGCGCGCGAGCCGATGGCAAAAGGCTGCAGCTTCACGGTATGGCGCGGACCCTCGTTATCGAACGCGAAACTTGAGCCGTGATGACCGATCTCGTAATCGCCGCCGGGGAAATTGATCCAGCGTAAGGGCGTTGCCTCGCGTGAATGCGCCGAGGGTTGCGTCACAGGCCGCGCGGCGTAGACAGGCCAGGTCGGATTGCACGAGAACGCGTGCAGGATGTCCATCAGGATCAATTCCTGATGTTGCTGTTCGTGATGGCAGCCCAACATCACCAGCGGCGCCACCTGTTCCCAGGCCGCCGACGCGCGCGGACCAGCCATGAATGTCGCCATATGTTCGTCGACGTGAGCACGATAGCGAATGATGTCGTCACAGCTGGGGCGCGTGAGCATACCGCGGCGCGAACGCGGATGCCGCGGGCCCACGGACTCGTAATAGGAGTTGAACAAGCGCTGATAGTTATCGTCGAAAGCCTGATAAACGGGCTGGAATTTTGCCAGCACGAAAGTCTCAAAGAACCATGTAGTATGCGCGAGATGCCACTTGGTCGGGCTCGCGTCATCCATCGATTGGATATTTTGATCTTCCACCGTCAACGGCACGGTGAGTGCGCGGGTTTGGCTACGCAGGCCCTCAAAGATGGCGGCGAGAAACCGCGGATCGGGCAAAGACGATTTTTGCGACGCGGCGGTTTTTGTGAAGCCACGCGCGACGGATTGCATACGGCGCGGGCTGGAAGTGGACTGCAGGGACGGGGCAACTCTTGGTGTATGTGCTTTCGGCGCATTTTCAGGCAACAGCTTTTCAGGTGGCGCAGCACTGCTGTGCTGTGTTGCTTCGTTCTCCGCGAGTGCCATGAAATTCCTCAACGAATTAATCTCAAAGCCATAAGCGCGGAGAGCCAAAAAAGGTCCGCGCTCACACCCTCATAATGAGAAAATTCTCGCCACCCACTGGTTGCATTGATTTACGTTGCCGCGACCGACGCGCCGCTAAGGTATTGAGAACACTTATGCAAATCTGCATGGCTGGCGTGCCGGTTATGCTTTACCGGGCGTGAATAAATCGGTTAATATTCACGCGTCGAGAAACGCCGTTTACGGGTTCCCGGCAAAAGGGTCCGACCATGTGGTGGACCACCGACGTGTCATGTTGCTTAAGAAGGATATGACCCTATGCGCTTTATCGCGCTTCATCTCCATTCCAACGCAACACTTGCATGTGCCTTACGGGTGATCTGTACGTAACACCCGTTTAGTACGGCCTCGGGACCTTGAGGCCATGTCGGTGCGTTATATGCCTGTCGCTTTTGCGAGGGCGGAGTTAAGGGCTTAGGCCCGAAGGAGGTTTGAGATGTCTAGTTCACGTGTTCCTGTCCTGGCTTCGGAAAGCGGTCTTGCTGCATATATGGCGGAGATCAAAAAATTTCCACTTCTGGAGCCGGAAGAAGAATTCATGCTGGCCCATCGTTTCGCCGATCACGCGGACACCGAGGCTGCGCATAAGCTCGTCACCAGCCATTTGCGCTTGGTCGCCAAGATTGCCATGGGCTACCGTTTCTACGGTCTGCCGGTTTCGGATCTGATTTCCGAAGGTAACGTCGGCCTAATGCGCGCGGTGAAGAAGTTCGAACCCGACCGTGGTTTCCGCCTGGCGACTTACGCCATGTGGTGGATCAAAGCGGCGATCAACGAGTACGTGTTGAATTCGTGGTCGCTGGTGAAGGTCGGTACGGTCGCGGCGCAGAAGAAGCTGTTCTTCAATCTGCGCAAGATCAAGGCGAAGCTCGGCCTCTATGAAGAGGGCGACATGCCCATGGAAGCGGCTGAGAAGATCGCGCAGCGCCTGTCCGTGACGACGCAGGATGTCATCGATATGAACCGGCGCCTGTCGCGCTCGGACGCCTCGCTCAATCAGATGGTGATGGAGGACGGCGACACCGAACGTCAGGACCTGCTGGTCGACGACAAGCCGACGCCGGAAGCGGTGCTGGGCGACAAGCAGGACCGCAAGCTCGGCAACAGCCTGTTGACCGATGCCCTGGGTGGTTTGACGGAACGCGAGCGGCATATCATCGAAGAGCGCCGCTTGACCGACAACCCGCGGACCTTGGAAGAGATCGGCGCTCAATACGGCATCTCGCGCGAACGCGTGCGCCAGATCGAGAACCGCGCTTTCGCCAAGCTGCAGAAAGCGGTGTTGAGCGCGGCCAAGTCGCTGGAGATCGCGGCGGCCAAGGCCCTGCCCATGCCTTCCTACGCATAAGGCCGGCTTATGCCTAACTTAGACTTGGAGTAGTGCTCCGGGAGAAAGGCCTCCACCTTCGGGTGGGGGCCTTTTGTTTTTCTGCGAACCTTTTGGCAGGCGGGCACGTTCAAGCTATGCCCCTTAGCCGCTCAGGTTTGTTTTCATGTTTCGTGTCTTACGTGTAGCTCTCTGCGGCCTCTGTGCAACCGCCGCCATTGCCGCAGTTCCGGCCATCGCCGCCGGCCCATCGGTG
>CAITZE010000447.1 GCA_903896775.1 uncultured bacterium | reverse complement strand
TATTCCAGGTCTTCGATCTTTTCCTTGGGCTTGCCGCCGACGGCCTGCGCAAGCGCGGCGGCCATGAAGGGGTCCAGTTCGCCATCCAGCACATCCTGGGGAATGCGGCTTTCCACGCCGGTGCGCAGATCCTTCACCAGCTGATAGGGCTGCAGCACGTAAGACCGTATCTGGTGCCCCCAGCCAATCTCGGCCTTCTCGCCCACAAAGGCGCCGGTCTCGTCCTTCTTCTTCTGCAATTCGATTTCGTAGAGCTTCGCCATCAGCATGTCCCAGCAATAGGCGCGGTTCTGATGCTGCGAGCGTTCGTTCTGACACTGCACGACGATATTCGTCGGGATGTGCGTGATGCGCACCGCGCTATCGGTCTTGTTGACGTGCTGACCACCGGCGCCCGACGAACGATAGGTGTCGATGCGGCAATCTTTCTCGTCGATCTCGATCTCGATGGTGTCGTCCACCACCGGATAGACCCAGACCGACGAAAAGCTGGTGTGGCGTCGCGCGTTTGAATCGAAGGGCGAGATGCGCACGAGACGATGCACGCCGCTTTCGGTCTTCAGCCAGCCATAGGCGTTGAGGCCCGAGATGAGGAAGGTCACGGACTTGATGCCGGCAACGTCGCCACCGCTTTCTTCCAGATACTGAACTTTGTAGCCTTTGCGTTCAGCCCAGCGCGTGTACATGCGCGCCATGATCTCGGCCCAATCTTGCGCCTCGGTGCCGCCTTGGCCGGCGTGAATTTCAAGATAGCAGTCGTTGGGATCTGCCTCGCCGGACAACAAGCTTTCCAGCTCGACGCGCTTGGCGTGCGTAAACACCTCGGCGACCATGCGGCGTGCTTCTTCAATGGCCTGCTCGTCTTTCTCTTCGTCGGCGAGTTCCGACAAAGTGACGGCGTCGTCGAGATCGCGCTCGAGCCTGCGGGTCGATGAAATCGCGGACTCGATTTGAGTCCGTTCGCGCATCAATTTTTGCGCTTCGGCGGGTCTATTCCAGAGATTGGGGTCTTCGGCCTTGGCGTTCAGTTCGTCAAGACGCAGCAGTGCACGATCCCAGTCAAAGATGCCTCCGGAGCAAGGTGAGGCAGCGCTTGATGTCGTTGACTTGCTTTTCGATGTCCGGGCGCATGGCAGGCTCACATCTGTTGGAAACGCTATGGCCGCGTTTTAGGCAAATCGCGGCGGTTATACAAGAGGTCGGGATCGCTCGCTAGTATAAACCGCCGGCGCTGGGCTGATTAGGCAAGGTCACACCAGTGGCATCGTCCTGATCCGACTGCCCCATGATGGTGACTTGGGTGCTCGGAGATGTACCGATTTTGAAAGCCTCGAGCATAATGTGGCTGTCGCCCGGCTCTGCCGGACGGCCGGTATCGTGATCGACGCGCACAAGGCTGATGCCTGGCGGCACGCGGAAAGGTGTAGCCGGTTTATTCTGGAGCGCGGCTTTCATGAACTCGCGGAAGATCGGCGCGGCCACAGTGGCGCCCTGCTCGTGTTCGCCCAGCGTACGCGAGTCATCGAAGCCGACAAAGACGCCCGCAACGAGATCCGGCGAAAAGCCGAGGAACCACGTGTCGTGAATATCGCTCGAGGTTCCGCTTTTGCCCGCCAGCGGTTTACCGACGGCTAAGACAGTGCGGCCCGTGCCGTTTTGAATCACGCCCTCCATCATGTGCACGATCTGATAGATGCTGGCAGGATCGGCCAGCTGAGCGCGGTCATCGGGCAGTTCTGGCGGCCCTTGATTGTTCCAGGCATCGGCGCTGCAGGCAGCGCAGGCGCGCGCGTCGGAGCGGAAGACGGTCTTGCCGTTACGGTCCTGGATGCGGTCGATCAGAACCGGCGACAGCTTCTTGCCCCCGTTCACAAGCTGCGCGTAAGCGGTGGTGAGACGCAAGGGCGTTGTGACTTCAGCACCCAGCGAGTTGGCAAGGTTGGTCGGCAGTTTATCGACGACGCCGAACTTCTCGGCCATCGTTGCGATCTTATCCATGCCGACGGCCTGGGCGAGACGCACGGTGATGAGGTTGAGCGATTTCTCAAGACCGGTGCGCACGGTCACGCGGCCAAAGAATTCGCCGGCCTCGTAGTTCTGCGGCTTCCACTTCGGCTGACCGGGGCCTTGATCCATGACAAAGGGCGCATCGAGCACCAGCGTCGAAGGCGTAAAGCCGGATTCCATCGCGGTGAGATAGACGAAAGGCTTAAACGCCGAGCCCGGCTGACGCAGCGCTTGGGTCGCGCGGTTGAACTGCGAACGCGCATAAGAGAAGCCGCCGTCCATGGCCAGCACACGGCCCGTATGCGGATCCATCACCACCAACGCACCCTCGACATCGGGGATCTGGCGCAATGCAAAGGTGTGTTCGGGATAAGCGACGCCGTCGCTGTTTTTATCGACAGGCTCAATCGCAATGACATCGCCCGGATGCAAAACCTGCGCGGTGGACTTCACGGCCTCACCGACACGCTGTTCCGGCAAAGTCTGGCGCGCCCAGCGCATTTCACTGAGCGGGATCGTGCCGGTTTGTCCGTTGCGTAAAATCACAGTGGCTTTATCGGGCTGCGCTGAATCGACCGCGCCCAATTGCCATTCGGTCGGCAAACCTGCCGGGTCTTGCACATGCCGCAAGCGTTCAATCCAATCGCCGGGCGGCGTCAACTTGGTGACGGGGCCACGCCATCCGTGCGCGTGGTCATAGTTGATCAGGCCCTGGCGCAAGACGCGGTTGGCAATGCGCTGCAGTTCGGGATCGAGCGAGGTGCGAACCGCAAGGCCGCCTTTATAGAGCGCCTCTTCGCCGAACTTCTGCACCAGATCGCGCCGGATGCTTTCGGCAAAGTAGTCCGCGCCCAACACCACTTCGGTTTCGGCGCGATTGCGCACGGTGATGGTTTCGGCGCGCGCGGCTTTGGCTTCGGCAGCGGTGATATAGCCATCTTCCTGCATACGCCCGATGACGTAATCGCGGCGGTCCTTGGCGGCTTCAGGCAAACGCACAGGATTATAGTTGTTAGGCGCTTTCGCGAGGCCGGCCAAGAAAGCCGCTTCGCCAATCGTCAATTCGTCCTGCGACTTGTTGAAATAATTCATGGCGGCAGCAGCTGTGCCGTAAGCGCCGAAGCCCAGGTACTGCTGGTTCAAATAAAGTTCGAGGATGTGTTCTTTGGTGAACGCTTGCTCGATGCGCAGCGACAGAATGGCTTCGCGGATTTTACGGTCGATACTGTATTCGCGGGTGCCGCCGAGCAGGAAGTTCTGCGCCACCTGCTGCGTAATCGTCGAAGCGCCTTTAATGCGCTTGTCGCTGCCGGTGATCTTTTCGCCCAGCGCTACGACGGTCGCACGGAACAGGCCAATCGGATCGATACCGGGATGGCTATAGAAGCGTTGATCTTCTGAGGCGATGAAGGCGTTGGAGATACGCTTGGGGATCGCGCTGATGGGCACGAACACCCGACCCTCGACGGCGTATTCCTGAACCAGCGAGCCATCGCCGGCATAGACCCGGGTCATGACCGGCGGTGTATAGGTGGCTAGAGTGCGGTAGTCGGGCAGGCCCTTGCTGTAGTGCCAGAAAATGAAGATCGCACCGGCGCCGGCAACAAATATGCCGAGCAAAACCACGCAAAAGCCGATCGTCAACCACCGCATCATGAGAATACGTGACCTTATCTATCTTGGGCGCTATTTCAGCGTTCGGCTGTCTAGCATAGCTCTATCGCCAATCGTATGACGATTCTCACGCTGCCCTAACGCTGGAGAGGCGTTAATAGCCCCGAAATACGGCGAAAATCTGCCCGCCGGCCCCATTTTTAGACCGGCTTAGAGCTTGGCGCTCCGGCGGGGCGCAAAATGAGTATCCAAACCGCGCACCACCGCGCCCATGAGTTTGGCGCGATAAGCGTCCTTCTTCAGGGCGGTTTCGTCTTCACGGTTCGAGAGATAGCCCATTTCGATCAAAACAGACGGGATATCGGGCGATTTCAGCACCGCAAAGCGGGCGAACCGGTGGCTGTTGCGCACCAGCATCACTTCGCGTTCCAGCTCGTCGATGAGATTGGCGGCCAGCTTGGTCGCGATGTTCATACTCTCGCGCTGGGCGAGATCCACCAGAATGTGCCGCACTTCCTGGCTTTCGTGGGAAAGGTCGACGCCGATAATGCTGTCGGCGTTGTTCTCTTGCTCGGCCAAAGCCTCGGCTTCTTTATCCGAGGCGCGCTCCGACAGCGTATAGACCGACAGCCCGCGCACCGACTTATTGACGATGGAATCCGCATGCAGCGATATGAAGATGTCGGCCTGGGCGGCGCGGGCAATATCGCGCCGCTCGCTCAAGCCTAAAGACACGTCGTGGTCGCGGGTCAGGATGACTTTGTACTTGCCAGTGCCTTCAAGGCGACCGCGCAGCTGCTGCGCCGCTGCCAACGTGATGATCTTTTCGTAAATGCCGCTGATACCGATAGCGCCAGGATCGACGCCGCCATGGCCGGGATCGAGCGCGATGATCTTCTTTGTATTGGCGGCCTTGGGCTCAGGCTTTACGTCTTCCGCCGTCTTTTTTGTGGGCGCAGGCTGTGCGCTGGCGGTTTGCGTCGTGGGCTGGGTCAACTGACCGATGCGGTGCTGAGGACCCAACATCGCCATGTACTTGGCACGGTCCATGGTCTCCAGATCGACGACAAAGCGGAACGGAGTTTCGCCCGTGGCCGGCAAGACGAAGGCATTCTTGATGTCGGCGGGCCCCGCGAGATCCACCACCATGCGGGCATCACCAGCCTGAAACAGACCGAAGCGCACGGCTTTCACCAAACCGACCGGCTTGGGGTTGCCGACGGCCCAATCCAGCTCAGGCAGGTCGATGACAATCCGATAAGGGTCCGCCAGCCGGAACAGGCTGAAGTCCACATTCTGGGATAGTTCGAGAACCAGGCGTGTGTGCCCCTCGCGCTCGCTGAAGCGCATGGTCGAGGCGATCCCCAGCGCTTTGCCGGCCGCCTGCGAGACCACCGGCCATAGGGCCGCAGCTCCGCCAGCCGCCACGACAAAACGTCGATTTAAAGGAATATTACGTATATTTTCTAATGACTTAGAAAACGGATCAGCACCGGTATCCACGTCGCTAGTGAGCGCCCGTGCGTCATACTTTGGGTCTTTGGAATCCGGCATAGACGTGAAAATCGCCGCGTTAAGTCATTGACTCTGAACAATATACACACATTTCCCGAGTCGCGGCAAGAATCTTGCGAGATCTACCCGTAAGCGGTTGGCGCGCACGCATTTGTGTCCGGGGAATTAGACGTTGTCACATCGACCATGACCCGTTTATGGTTAGAGTACTCGTGGTTACTTCCGACACGCCGAGGTTCGCCGTATTTGCAGTTATGGCTCTAAGCCATTCCTCAGCCGGTAGCTGGCATCCCGCGATCCCCTGAACTCTAGTTCATTGGATCTCCAGGGTTTTCTGTCTGGAAAAGACCCGTTTTTGAAACGGGAATGGCTGGGTTTTACACCCGTCCGGCCCCAAACACATCGTAGCCCGGGGGCTAGTGTGCCGAGACATATGTTGAACCTCCGCTCGCCAACCGTGAACGTCCGTGCTGTACCGGCGTTCCGTTCGGCTGACTCTTGCGGCAGCCCAACTCGGTCCACGCGCCTGCTCATTTCCGGCGCAACCCTATCCATTTCATCATTTACAAAAACCCGCTGCGGACGCGCGCTCTTAGGTCCATCGACCTTGGGCCGCGCGGGCACCGCGGCGTCACGGAGTACGCCTGACTATGGTCAAAAGAATGCTCATCGAGGCCACGCACCCGGAGGAAACTCGGGTCGTGGTACTGGACGGAACGCGGCTTGAAGAATTTGACGTAGAGACCTCTACTAAGAAGCAGATTAAAGGCAACATCTACCTGGCCAAAGTGGTCCGGGTTGAGCCGTCGCTTCAAGCAGCCTTCGTCGATTACGGCGGGAACCGTCACGGGTTCCTGGCCTTCAGCGAAATCCATCCCGACTATTACCAAATCCCGGTCGCCGACCGCGAACGCCTGATGGCGGAAGCACAGCGGCACGAGGAAGAGGAAGAGCGCCGCGATTCCGCGCGCGAAAGCCGGCGCCAGGCGCAAGGCGGTCAGGATCACGAACAAGGCCAAGATCACAATCATGACCACAGTCATGATCCGGCCCACGATCAAGACCATGCTCATGACAACGCCCACGATCATGATCATGATCATGGGCATGACCACGGACATGACCATACGCACGATCACGCGCACGACCATCATGCCGAAGATGCGCATGAGGCCGATCATGAACACGACCACGATCATGGCGACGCTATCCCCTTGGCGTTCATCCCGCCTGCGATAACGTCACCGGTAACCTCGTCGGACGACGATGAGGCCGAGGAGTCTCACGACGAAGCCAAAACCGAAACCGCGCCCGTCGATCAAGCGCCCGCATCCGCAGAAGGCGCGCCCGAAGCTCCCGCGACCGCCACCGAAACCATCACGGAAGCTGGCCAGTCCGCCGCCGCAACGGAAGAGCATGCGGCTTCCGGCGAACAGACTGCGGAACACGCTGGTGAACAAACCGGTGAGCAAAGCGGCGAGCAAGCTGGCGGAGATGCGCAAGCTGCCCATAAGCCCGACAACAAAGCCGCCGGTGTCGAAACCGTCGGTGGCGAAGAAGACGAAGAAGAGGCTGCTGAAGACAAGCAGCGCCGCCGTTTCGTCGCCTCGCGCCATTACAAGATTCAAGAAGTCATCAAGCGCCGCCAGATCATGCTGATCCAGGTAGTGAAAGAAGAGCGCGGCAATAAAGGCGCTGCGCTGACCACGTTCCTTTCGCTCGCCGGGCGTTATTGCGTGCTGATGCCCAATAGCCCACGTGGCGGCGGCGTCTCGCGCAAGATCACCAGCGCGCAAGACCGTCGTCGTTTGAAGGCGATTTTGGGCGATCTCGAACTGCCCAAGAATATGGCGGTTATCTTGCGTACCGCCGGCGCCGAGCGCAACAAGACCGAAATCAAACGCGACTACGAATACCTGCAGCGCACCTGGAACAGCATCCGCGAAGTCACCATGTCGTCGCGCGCACCGGCCCTCATCCATGAGGAAGCCAGCCTGATCAAGCGCGCCATCCGCGACATCTATTCGCGCGATATCGAAGAAGTCTGGGTCGAAGGCGAAGAAGGCTACAAGATCGGCAAAGACTTCATGAAAATGCTGACGCCGAGCCATGCCAAGAAGGTTCAGCGCTACAAGGACGACATCATCCCGCTGTTCCACCGCTATCAGGTGGAAAGCCAGATGGAAGCCATCAACAGTCCGACCGTTCAGCTGCGTTCCGGCGGATCGATTGTGTTCGCCCAAACCGAAGCGCTGGTTGCCATCGACGTCAACTCGGGCCGCGCCACCAAAGAACGCCACATCGAAGAGACGGCATACAAAACCAATACGGAAGCTGCCGACGAAATCGCGCGCCAGCTTCGCTTGCGCGATCTCGCGGGCCTCATCGTTATCGATTTCATCGACATGGAAGACAGCCGCAACAATCATGCGGTCGAACGCCGGTTGAAG
>CAITZE010000446.1 GCA_903896775.1 uncultured bacterium | reverse complement strand
TCAATCGAAAATTCCCGAACATGAGACGCGCGAAAGCTTGAGGATTCACTAGTCTCGCTGCCCGTGTCTGTATAGAGCCCGTACGCAGTCTTGCTCTGCACTTGCGCCGGATAGCCAGCGTTGCTGACAGGATTTCCGGTGCTGCTGTAGATCACCGGCATGAAGGTGCTGGTGTGCGTGAAGGGCGTTTTGAATTCGATTGCGGCGATGTCGTATTTATATTCCGTGACGAGATAGGAGTCGGCGCCCGACACTTGCGTCCATTCTTGCGTCGTCTGTGCCTGCTGCATGTCAGACTTCACGCCGTAAGGGCGTATTGGGGTGCCGTCGCCCAACGTGTTTTGTGTCTGACCCGGGTAGACGCGCGCCGACGTTATATATCCGCCGAGCGTCTTATCGTGAACGCAGTGCCCCGCCGTTAAAACGACATAAGGGCTCACGATTGTCGCGCTGCATCGAAAGCTATCGCCCGTTGAATATTGGACGTTCAGATAGGTCAGTGTGTTCCAAGGATAGACTTGCGTTCCGGGAATCTGTGTGCGGTCGTCTGTCGCCGCCGCCGCCGGCGATTGAGTGGCGAGCGCGGTGCTACGTTCGATGAGCGGCGCAGCTGACGCGCCCTTATCATCATAGCTCTTCGTCGCGGGTACAGGCGGTTGTTCCGGAGTGGTTGGCTGTTGCGCGGGCGATGAGCCGTCTTTGGGTTTGCGCAACCGCTTGAGAGGCTCAGGTTTAACATTCAATGGTTCGACATCCGTGGGGATCGGTGTCTGAGATGTAGACGTGGCGCTATCAGCGGCTGAAGCCGGCGGTGCGCCGACAGCAAAAGAGTCCGTCAAAAAGGCCGCAGCTTCGCCGCTGCTCAATTGTTTCGGTGTCGGTCTGTCGATGGCGATGCAGGCAAGACGTTGCTCGCCTTGCGACGAGATATAGAACTCATGCCATTCGTTATATTTGCCTTTGATGACCTGCCCGACGTGGCGCGTCGAGGCCGTCGTAATCGCTGTTACGGCGGAGCAGTCATAGGACGACATATCTGGAAGGTGCGGCGTTGTTATTGTCGTGCCCTGCGCGAAGGCAATTGTCGCGCTACAGGCTGCGGTGACGAGAAGGGCCGCAGCAAAGCGAAGGCGAGGCTTGCCCGAGATGGCGCGCGAAAGGGATGGATTCATGGCGTCCTAAAAACTCCGTCGGCAAATCCTTCCCGCCCGCAATATAGGCGATTTCGAAAGAAATGGCGATATCATGTGTGCGCTCGTTTATTTACGCGCGGCCCCTAGGGGGTCATTGGGCAGGTTTCGGTCATGTCTGCAATGAGGCGGGCGGATTGGTTGTTTAAGAGGTGTTGGATGAATCCCTGAAAACTCGCATCCGCCTTAATGTTGTAATGGTAGACCCCATTCGGCGTAATGCCGGCAGCTGTCTCCATTGCCGCAACCGCCACGCTCATTTGTGAATTCGCGGCGAGTTGACCGGGTGCGTAGGTTCCGAGGCGATCTCCGGTTTCCGCGTTGAATATGCCGAAGGTCGGGCTTACAGCGCTCGACGCTGTATTATAAATAATCACAGACGATGGATAACCATTACTCAACAGCGACGAATGAACGTCGACGAGCGTCATCGCGTCAGTATTGTGGGTATCGCAAGCGCTGAGGTTGTTGAGCGTCGCATTGACGTTGCGCCAGAGGACATTCTGAACATTACCCGCGAATGTCGGCCTGACCGACAGCGAATAAACGGCAGGTTTGGTGAAGGACGTGTCGGCGTTGCTTTCAAGCTCGGTAATCGAGAATTGACGCGAGCTATGCGCCGGCAGGCTGGGGCTATGCCATGTCGCAAGTGGCGTCCCGGTCGCTGAGTTAGCTAACGTGACGTCAACCGTGCCAGCGGCGGCGCTGTCATTATAAAACCGCAAGAACGACAGCATATCGGATTGCGTTGAACTAAAGACGCTCGCGACACGCAACCCGTCGGTAGAAGCGGCGCTGGTTTCCTTCACCGGCGTCCATGTCACCCAACTGCTGATCAGCGCTTGGTTCCATGAATCGTACCACGGGCCGCCGGATTGATCGCTGGTCTCGTCGCCGTAAGACAGTGAGCCGACGAGGTAATCTTGGCCTGTGGCCGGATCGGTATAAATAAACGGGCCGCCGGAATTACCGCCGGTCGCGTCTACTCCGAATTCGCGCACATGCGATGAGCGGTAGCCCGCCGAGCGTGATGTCTCGCTGCCGGTGTCGGTATAAAGTCCGTAAGCATTCGCACCGTGTACGACGGCTGGGTAGCCGGCGCTGGTGACCGTCGATGCAGTGTTGCTATAAAGCACCGGGATGAAAGTACTGGTGTGCGTGAACGGCGTGCTGAACATGACCGCGCTGTAGTCATATTTGTAGTCGGTTATCGCGTAAGAATCGCTTCCGGAAATCTGCGTCCATTGCGCAGTTGTTTGAACTGAAGCGATGTCCGCTTTCGATGCGTATGGATCGTACGCGGTGCCGTCACCAGCGTTTGCTTGATATTGGCCAGGATAAACGCGACCCGAAGCGATGTATCCTCCGCGCGTGTTGTTGTGAACGCAGTGACCCGCCGTCAACACAACGTAAGGGCTGACGAGCGTAGCTGTGCACCGATAGCTGCCGCCTTGCGGATAGGTCGCGGTAAAATACGCGACTGTATTCCACGGATAAGTCTGCGTCGCGGTGACGGGCGCGCGGTCATCCACGCCAGCTGTAGCGGGTGCTTCATAAGACGACGCCGGCGCTGCCGTTGTGTCCGTGCTCTTTGCGTTTGAGGACGAAGCGGACTGGAAAGTTTTTGACGCGGGCAGGGGGGCAAACGCGGCATCGCTTTGCGTGGCAGTTGTCGCACTCGACGCTGTGGGCTCACGCAAATGCTTGAGCGGTTCAGCTTGCACTTTGTCAGGTGTCGCGCCCGTTGCAGCGGCTGTCGCTCCACGCGTCATCGCAGCCGTATTGGTGGGTGTGCCGACAGCGTAAGAATCGGTGAGGAGGGCTTTGGCTTCGTCGGCGCTCAGTTGCCGCGATGTCGGTTGAATAAGGCTGATGCATGCAAGCCGCTGCTCAGTTCCGTTGAGCGCAAAACTTTCATACCATTCGCTGTAGTGTCCTTTGATCACCTGACCGATGTGACGCACACTTGCTGTTGTCGTCGGCGATGTTGCCGCACAATTATAAGACGACATATTGGGCAGATGGCGTGCAGGCTTATCCGCGTTTTCAGCGAAAGCGGCTGTCGGAATTAAAGCAATTGCGATAACAAAAGACGCAGCTCCGCTGCAACGCGGACGAGCAAACTCGCCGCGACGACGCACAAAAGATGTATTCATGACCCCCAACACTCCGTACGCATAATCGCCCCGCAATCAACATAGGCACTGTTGATTACCGCCGCGTTCAGAGATTGGAAAAAGTTCCCGCGCCTGCACGGGAATAACAATTTTGTAAGAAAGTTTCTTCAGCTGGTTGAAGCTTGTACAGAAATCGTCGGAGCTCGCTTCTGCCCGACGTTGAGTTTGTCCCAAAT
>CAITZE010000445.1 GCA_903896775.1 uncultured bacterium | reverse complement strand
GCTAAAGCAGTGGATGACTCCCGTGAACGCGCCTTTTGCCATTTCCTCTTCAAGGATCGCAGCAGTTTCTGCGTCGGCATCGCGCGTATGCACGATCACTGGTAAACCGTTTTGGCGCGCCGCGGCGATATGAACACGAAAGCTCGTCTCCTGTGCGGCACGCGGGCTGTGTTCGTAATAGAAGTCGAGACCGGTCTCGCCAAAAGCGACGACCTTCGGATGTTGCGCCAGCGCCGTGAGCTTCTCGACATCCATGGCAGGCTCAACGCCGGCCTCATGCGGATGGATGCCGACCGAGCAGGACACATTGTCAAAAGCTTCGGCCATGGCGCGCACGCCGTCGAAAGCAGTGATTTTGGTGCCGATGGTCAACAAGTGACCGACCCCGGCACTACGCGCACGTGCGACGACCCCAGCGGCATCACCGGCGAGTTCAGGGAAGTCCAGATGGCAATGGCTGTCGACGAGGATGGGATGGCTCATACTGCCCCCTTCTCGGCCTTGGGCCCGGCTTTGGGATCGCCGTAACGCGGAAATACGCCCGTTGGCGTCGGCAGCGCAGTGCCGCCCTTCAGCGCGTGGGCTTCACCCAGATGAGCAAAGGTTCTGGCGCTCTCCGGCACCGCCAACTGATCGAGCATCTTCGCGGCGGACGCCGGCACAAAAGGTTGGATCAGGATGGCAAGGTGACGCACAACTTCTGCCAGCACATAGAGCACCGTGTTCATGCGTGCGGGATCGGTCTTGCGCAAAGCCCAAGGCGCCTGGACATCGACATAACCATTTGCCGCACGCACAACAACCCACAGAGCTTCGAGCGCTTCGTTCAAGGCCTGACGGTCGATGGCTTCGCAACATTGGTCAAGCAGCGCATAGCTTGCGCCTAACAGGTCTTTATCTCCCACCGTCAGCTCATTGGGCACAGGCAAAGTCCCTTCGAGATTTTTGCCGATGAACGACAGGAATCTCTGTGCCAAATTACCGAAAGCATTGGCCAACTCGCTGTTGATACGTCCCGCAATGGCGGCTTCCGCAAAATCGCCGTCATTACCGAACGGAATTTCACGCATCAGGAAGAAGCGCAGCTGATCGAGGCCGTATTTCTCGACGAGCATATTGGGATCGATGGCATTGCCGAGAGACTTCGACATCTTCTGGCCTTCAACAGTCCACCAACCGTGAGCGAAAACACGTCTCGGCAGCGGAAGTTTTGCTGCCATGAGGAAGGCCGGCCAGTAGACACAGTGAAAGCGTACAATGTCCTTGCCCACCAGATGCATGGCAACCGCATCTTTCTTGGGCCAGAACTTCGCCATCTCGCCCGATTCATCGGGATAACCTAACGCGGTGATGTAGTTGGTGAGCGCGTCGATCCAAACGTACATCACGTGCTTCGGGTTGCCCGGTACCTGCACGCCCCAGGAGAATGCCGTGCGCGAAATCGAGAGATCGTTCAGTCCGCCTTTGACAAAACTGTAAATTTCGTTGAAGCGGCTTTTGGGTCCAATGAAATCTGGATTGGCATCATATAAATCGAGAAGCGGTTGCTGCCATTTCGACAACGGGAAGAAATAGCTTTCCTCTTCGACCCATTCTACCGGTGCGCCAGTAGGCGCCAACTTCTCGCCATTGGGACCTTTTGTCAGTTCGCCTTCATCGTAAAAGGCTTCATCCCGTACCGCGTACCAACCGGCATATTTTCCAAGCTTGATCTCGCCGGCCTGTTCCAATCGCTGCCAAAGCGCCTGGCAGGCTTTAATGTGGCGCTCTTCAGTGGTCCGGATAAAATCGTCGTTGGAAATGCCAAGTGTTTTGGCGAGGTCGCGAAAGTTCTGCGAGTTAGCGTCGCACAGCGCCTGCGGCGCGATACCTTTATCCGCTGCAGCTTTAGCGACTTTCTGACCATGCTCATCGGTACCGGTTAGGAACTTAACGTCATAACCGTCTAAACGCTTAAAGCGCGCGAGTACGTCACAGGCAATCGTCGTGTAGGCGTGCCCGATATGCGGCTTATCGTTGACGTAATAGATGGGTGTCGTGATGTAGAACGCACCGTTCTTACTGGGGGACACCGGGACTCTCCAAAATCAGCGAAAATGTGCGTTTGATATAGACGTTTCAAAGGGTTCGCGAAAGGGTGCGGAGCTG
>CAITZE010000444.1 GCA_903896775.1 uncultured bacterium | reverse complement strand
TTGGCCGTGGAGGTTGGCGTCGCTGTGGCCGTCGCTGTTGGAGTCGGGGTCGGAGTCGGCGTCAACCCCGAATTTTCGAGCACAACGGCCGATAGGGGCGGAATAGTGAAACTGACCACTTGACCGACCACACTAACGCCGCCGGGAAGTGCCCCGATCGCGACAGGCGGCGTGCCGGACGATGGATATTCGTTGTTGTCCGGCATGCCATTCGTGTAGAGAATTGTCTTCCCGATTGTTGGCACAAAAGTCCCAGCGGGGAAGGTCACGCTCTCAGCTTGACTCGTCTGGTTTTCATTAGCCATCGCGAGGGTGTAGCTCGACCCGCTAGCGAAACCTGCGCACTGGACACCGCTACCCGCTCCTGTGCATTGGTGATATCCGCCGTTCGCTACCTGATTGTAGAGTTCAATCGCAAGAGCATTCGGTCTGAACAGCGGCCATGCAGGGCTGAAATCTCGATTGGTTCCCGAGTACCCCGCGACCACGCCAAACTCCAAGGCGCTGTTAGAGGAAATCTGCGCGAACTGCCATGCGTTGGTTGCGCTCATGGCTTGCGCTGCCGGCGGGCTCGTAAGACTGGTCAGCAGCGTATACATGCCGATGCCTGCCGCGCCCCAACCCGCGCCGACTTCCGACGCCAGCGGCTCGGGATTGGAGTCCGCCCCGTCCGACTGCACCGACCATTCGTAATTGTCCATCACGCGATTGCAGGGCGGCGACTGGTTGCACGCGTACTTCGGATCGCCGGGTGCCGAGATGCCGATACCGAGCGGATTATCCACGAAGCCGAAGAACGCGGCGATAGAGTTCGCCAAGCTCTCTCCGCTCGTCAACGTCGCCTGTGAGTACATCGCATCCGAGATGCCGTACTGAGTCGTGTTCGGCGGCACGTAGCCGGTGAATACCTTGGCTGCCACGCCGCCGTTCCCGACCTGATTGTTGAGCAGGAAGGTCAGTTGCGAATCGGAGCACGCAGCCGTCACGTCGCCGAATGCCCTCCCGCACGCAGACCCGTAGCTGGGCTGATCGATCTTCGTGTACCCGTCCGCCGCGCCATTCCAATTCTCGTTGCTGCACTCGACGTAGATGTGCGGGAAACTGTAGGTTGTCTCGCCGTTGCAAAAGAACGTGCCCGCAGCCGCGTATTCGGCATCGCTCCACCCCAAGGGCATCGTCACGTGCGGACTCGCCCCGACTGCTCCCGCTTCCTTGAAAAGCTCCGTCCATGAATATTGCTCGAACTGCTCTATACCGATGCTCTCAAGCTGGCCCATCGGCGGCATGGTGTAGATCGAGCCGGTCATCTGCGCCTCCGAGACGGCGGGGAGCGGCATGTTGTCTCTGAGCGTGCCAGGACTGAGCCGCGTCAGGAGGTCGGTCGTCTCGTTGCGGAAACCGTTCGCGCCGTTCGTGTTGTAGAGATCGGCATCGTCGATGTAGACCACGCCAGCAGTACAGACGATTTCTAAATTCAGTTGTCCGGTCTGTCCCGACGTGTCAGCGCCGGTAAACGATTTCGTGTATTGGTGCCACGCTCCGTCTGACGGTAGGGTACCGGTCGAGAAGGCGTTGAATTGCGAGTTGCCGCCTGCTCGCGCGAGAGACGCCGCGCACGACGCCCCCGAGCTTGAGGTCAGTGCCCAGAATGAAAACTGCCAGCTACCAACGATGGGATGTTGCGTCTGAGGCCACGAAGTTGTCGAGCAAGTATCGCCTGCGGGACAATCCGTGTTCACCGCGCAGATGTCTCCTGGATGCGCCACGCACACACTAGGATTGAAGGACGTATCGCCATCCCAAAGCTGCGTTATTTCACGCGGCGCGCTAGTTGCGTTTAATTCGATGGACGACAGACCTGAATGATGCTGCGCCGTAGAAAACGTAATATTAGTGGTGTTGTTCGCGGGATTGCCCCAGCCTGTCCCGAAAGGCCCGACCGGATAGAGCGGATCGACGCAGCGGCACCCAACCACATCCGCATAATTGTCGCCTGCGGGTGCGGCCGTAGGCGCTGCGAAGCTTGGGCAACCGCCAGCGCAAGTGAAGGTCTGGCCGCCAGAGGTCGCCGTATAAGCGGAGGTCGTGAAGGAAGTGCCCGCACTGCACGTCTCGCCGCTCAAACACCCGCCATTCAACGGGGTCGGCGATGTCTGTACAGTGTTGTTCCAGCAGTAGTCGTTGCTGCCGCTCGGCGTTCCGCCAGACAAGCACTCACCGACCATGACGTTGCAGGTCGCTGACGCCCAGCAATTGCGCTGGCTGGATTCTCCCGACGATCCGATGACGCTGGTAAAGGTGCTCGACGTTCCCGACGCGACGTTCATGGTCTGGCCGAACTGCGGCATTTCAGCGCCGGGATTCGCCATGATGTTTTCTTGCACGGCAGGCTCATAGTACAACTCGCTGGTCAGGTTCACGCCCGCGTGCGGGACGCTCGTAATCGACGGCGTGGCCGCGACCGAGGGCGTCGCCTGTGCGTGCGCTGTCCCCGCGATGAGCAGCACTATCAGCAGCGCGAGAAACCATTTCATCATAAGCCCACCCGCGCAGTCGGCTTGTCGCTGACCTGAGCATCGCTCCCTTCGATCAGGACTTGCCCCGTTCCAACGAACGACACGTTTCCCGATAGCACGGTTTCCCCCACGTCCGCCGAGCCGAGCAGACTTCTTGGGAGATTCAGAAATCGCCCAAACGCCTGACTCGACCGACGAATACCGTTGAAAAAGACGCTCGTGAGAGTAGGCTTCGCAGAATTTCCGACACCATCTGGCGTGATGAACGCATTCAGCCGCCGCACGTAGACTGGCGTACCGGGAAATCCCCAATCGGGCATCGTGACGCGCCAGACTATCGGCGTGCCATCCCAATCAGGATCGGCGTAGAACATCCGCCGCACCACACCCGCGCTCGAATCTCCGACGAGGCTCTGGAAACCTGCGGCGAGCGCCCGCGATGCCTGCGGAAAGAATCCCGCCGACGTGATCGCCCACGGCAAATCCATCGTGAACCACTGCTTGAGTCCGAAGTCGTAGCCGAAACCGCGCGTGACAAATCCCTTATTGCCGACGAGCGGCGCGAAAAACATGTAGAGCGGCGGGTTTACGCTCTGAGTACTTACGCAGTTCTGAATGCTCGACCAATCGACCGGAATTACGTCTCGCAGACCGCCGAAAAGATACCCGCGAATCGCATCGGTGTACTCCGTGACATGCTCAAGCTGTCCATCGAAAAGGGCGACGCCCGCGTAAGAGAGCCGCATGACTCCATAGCCGCCGATGAATTGAATCGTAGCCGGAGCGACGCAACCCAAGCCGCCACTCACTTCCACCAAAGATTCCTCCGTTGGAAATTCGTTCAGAAAGCTGTATGTGCTCGCATCTTTGAAAAGCACAAGCTGGGGAGTCGCGGCAATCCCCGCCTCACTGAGCGAATACACCGCGCCTCCCTGCGCAGACGTGCCGTCGCCTTTCCCTGCGAAAGTCGTATTCGCTGCGTTGAACACCATCGGCATTCCGAAGTCCGACTGCCACAGAGCATCCGGCCCGCTAATCCCGTCGGAACCATAAGTCGCACCAACGCCCCACAGGAATAGATAATTGAGATGCTGGAAGACAAAAGCGGCGCCAGGCGGCGGTAGCGCGGCCTGTCCGACGTTCAACCAGACTTCAGTGCCGGTGCCTTTGCCCCGCTTTGCCTTGGCATCAATCTCGTCTTCGTCCTTGGCGATGTCTCCGAAATGGCCGATGCCGATCACAAAATTCGCACCGACGATCGATTCGTTGCTCCCGCTTAGTGGATAGCTCGATGGTCCAGTGATTGTCGTGCTCGCCGCAACCGACATATCAAGACTCAAGCCATCCATCGCGACGCTGACAATGATCGCCTCGACATTGCCGCCCGCTGTCGCCGCGCCGTACACGGTGATCGGTTGCCCGACCATTGCTTGCGTGAAGAGATACGGCGTCGGCGTACCCGTAGGTAAGGTCAGGGTCGTGGAAGTCGCCGTCGTGCTCGCAACCGTCCCAATCAGTCCATTCTCGGGAAAGAACTGCGGTCCGACGTAATCGTTCCCGGCGCCAGTAACGCCTGAATTCTGGGCACGAAAAAGCCACGCCGTACCCGCACCGTCGTTAACGTAGATGAGCGTTCCGATATTGACTGCGGTCTGCCCATTCGCGATCGACTGGTCGGTGGGCGGGAAATAGTTCTGCGAGCCCGGCCAGCCTCCGTAGATGGTGCTCGGATCGAAGTTGTTGACGATGGGAGCCCAAACTTGCTCCGTGCCGACGCCTGTAATTTCAGCGGCAATCGGATAAACGAAGTCGCCGTTGCTGTGTGCCGCAGCAGCCGTTCCAGCGACGCCACGCGTGAGTCCCATGAATGAAGTGGCGGTTGTTCCGGTGTACTGAATGCACTCCGTTCCCACGTAGAGAAAACCCGCCGACGGAAAACGCGCGGTGGTCGTAACTGGTAAGACTATCGCCGCCGCGGATACGGCAGCGGTAACGACGCACGCCCCGCCGAATCCAGTGCCGCCGGACAAGGGCAGGACGCCGAAGACCGTCGCTCCGATGCTGTGCCCCGCCGGCGTCGTACCGTTCGCCCCGCGAAATAGATTCTCGAAACTGGTCGAGGTCGTTCCGTTGAACAATATGACTTCGGAATCGATGATGATCGCGTTGCCAGTGGGCGGAAACATCGTCGTCGCCGCCACGTCCGCCACGGTGTCGGTGGACAGCATGGTCGTCGTCACCGTCGTCGTGACTGGTACCGCGCCTGTCGAAGCGGCGTTCGCGAGAAACACTAGAGCGCCCGCCGCGTGGGCCGCGGCAGCCGTTCCGTATGCCCCGCGCGTCAACCCCTGAAACGTCGTCGGCGTCGTGCTCGAATAAACGATCAATTCTGAATCGATCTGGATAGTACCCTGAGTCGGAAACGCTATCGTGCTGGCGACGTTGATAATCGTGTCGCCTGACCCGACGGCCTGCGAAGTCTGCGTGACGGTCGGGAAAATGTTCGGCGGAATTGTGTTCCCGAACGCCAGAATTAAATAATCGCCGAACTGCGTCGCATTCGAGAGCGATGACACCGTCCCTGCCTGTGTCGCCAACGTCAGAAACTCGCCCATGCTCGCATCGATCAGTGACACCGACGATGCGCCGTTGGACAACGCTACGATATAGTTGTGCGCTGTCACATTCGGAGCGGACAGCGAGGTCATGTACGCGTCAGGGCTGGAATTAGGGGACGGTGAGTACCACTTCAGCGTGACCAGCGGATTCTGGCCGTTGACGTGCGGCGCGAGGCCGTCCCAACTGCTCACCCACTGCGAGCCGGGGACAGTATGAAACGCGCCGCGACGAACTAGGTACAGATTGCAGAGACGCGGAACGGTGCCCT
>CAITZE010000443.1 GCA_903896775.1 uncultured bacterium | reverse complement strand
AGCCTGTTCTTCCGGCAAAATCGCGCCCTCGCATGTCTTACTCGCCATGGGTGTGGAACCGAATGTGGCCAAAGCCGCGATCCGCGTCAGCGTCGGGTGGGAGACCACGGCTCAGGATACCGCGAAATTCCTGGAGATTTGGTGCCCCCTAGCGGTAAACGCGGCGGCGTAATACATAGCGGCGGCAATAGCCGGTTACATCGGATGCTGAGATGCCCAAAGTCGTATTTATCGAGCGCAATGGAACCCGTAAGGAAGTGAAGGCTGCGGCCAATGTCACGCTGCTGCAGGTTGCTCACGCCAACGACATCGATATGGAGGGTGCCTGCGAAGGCTCGATGGCGTGTTCGACATGCCATGTGATCGTCGAGGGCGACTGGTTCAAAAAGCTGCCGACGGCGCATGCCACCGAAGAAGACATGCTGGATTTGACCTACGGCGTCACGCGCACCTCACGGCTTGCCTGCCAGGTTACGGTTACAGATACGCTCGATGGTTTGACGGTGCGTCTGCCGTCGACCACGCGCAACATGATGGATTGATATGACCGCGCTTGAACGCAATTCCATGGGATTTGCCAAAACGCCCGCCGCCACGCGCGTGGTCGTCGCCATGTCGGGCGGCGTTGATAGCTCCGTCGTCGCGGCTTTGCTGAAGTCGCAAGGCTATGACGTGGTTGGGCTGACCATGCAGCTTTACGATCATGGTGCGGCGACCGCCAAAAGCAAAACCTGTTGCGCGGGCCAGGATATTTACGATGCACGCCGTGTCTCCGATATGATCGGTATTCCGCATTACGTCGTCGATTACGAAACCACCTTCAAAGCCGATGTCATGGATCGGTTCGCTGATGGCTACATCCACGGCGAGACGCCTGTGCCCTGCGTGCTGTGCAATCAAACCGTTAAGTTCCGCGATCTTCTGAAGGCCGCCAAAGATCTGGGCGCTGATGCGCTTGCCACTGGCCACTATGTACAGCGTCTTGCAAACGGAGATGGCGCGGCGCTGCATCAGGCCGCCGATCCAGACCGCGATCAAAGTTATTTCCTGTTCGCGACAACACGCGCGCAACTGGACTTCGTGCGCTTTCCGTTGGGCGGCATGAACAAGCGCGAAACGCGTGAACTTGGCATAAAATTTGGCCTGCACGTGGCCGCCAAGCCTGACAGTCAGGATATCTGCTTTGTGCCCGATGGCGACTACGCCAAGGTTATTCGCAAGCTGCGGCCGGAAGCAGCGCGCGGCGGTGAAATCGTTCACGTCGATGGACGTGTGCTGGGACGCCACGAGGGGGTGATCAATTTCACCGTCGGGCAACGCAAAGGTCTTGGCATCGGCGGCGAAGTCGAGCCGCTCTATGTCGTGCGGATCGAACCCGAGACAGCGCGTGTTATCGCCGGCCCAAAAGAAGCGCTGATGCGTCAGTCTTTTGCGCTCTACGGCGTCAACTGGTTGGGAGAAGGCGAGGGGCCGTCAGCAGACGGTACGCCGGTGCGTGTCAAACTGCGCAACACCCAAGCTCCCATTGCCGCGACGGTGTTCGGCGAAATGAGCGGCACGGCGCGGGTTGTGTTGGCTGAAGCTGAAGCTGCTGTGACCCCCGGCCAGGCTTGCGTTTTCTACGACGGCAACCGGGTCCTGGGCGGCGGATGGATCGCCCGCGGCGAGGGGACGACGCCCGTTGCCCTTAATCTGCGCCGCGAAGCCCAAGCTACAGCGGCAACAGCTCGCTGATTTCGCTGCCAAAATAAAGGCGTACCGTGCCCCGCTGGCGGTTTGACAATTGCAAGCCACCCACTTAAAACCCACAGCTTCTGCGACGGGGCTAGCCGTCGATACGGTGGTTGGGCGGGGTAGCTCAGCTGGT
>CAITZE010000442.1 GCA_903896775.1 uncultured bacterium | reverse complement strand
TGGTTGACCCAGAACAAGGGTAACGACATTTCCACCCATATCCATACCAATTGCGTTGTTCCTCTTAAATTTACGGAACCTACGCTGGATTGTTTCGACGCGATTTCGCTGAATCTTTATGGCGCTTCGCCAGGCACGTTCGAGGCCGTCACGGGCCTGAAGTTTGAGAAAGCGACCTCATTTATTGAAGCGCTCGTTGCCTTGCGCGAAAAGAAACAACCCATCAAGCGCACAAAATTCAACTTTAAAATGACGATCTGCCCCACGACATTTCACGAAATACCGGATGCGATACTTCTAGCCGATCGTCTGAAGTGCGACACTGCACGCTTCAATTTCGATTACTTCGTGCCTGAATTCGTTAAGCGTTATAACAATGAGTTCGTTGCCCGCATTTGGGATCGCACGAACGACGCAATCTCGGCTGTATCGATTCCGGTCGACACAAGCCATCTCGCAACGCTCGGGTTCCAGCGTAATAAGCGCATGTTGCCTTCGGTTTCCGCGGCCTTGAATTCGAGCCGCCTTGTTGGCCGCGCCCGCTACGGTTTCACGACGAACGCCGCCTAGCCCGGCAAACCACGCCGCCGAATTGACGGCCCATCACAAAGCAAAAAGGCCGGTATAAACCGGCCTTTTTTTTATCATTCAAAATCCCTTGGGATTAGCTCGCAGCAATCGCCGCTTTGGGCATGCCGCCGACGCGCGATGCACCGATCATCGGACGCTCTGGCTGGCGCGGCACTTCGACAACCGCTGCCGGCGGAGTTTCGGTGATACGCTTGCAATGGCCTTCCATGTAAGCACCCGGCTCGATGGCGAGGCTTTCGTGCTCGACGTCGCCCGACATACGCGCGGTCGAAGCGAGGAACACGCTTTTTGCCCGGATCATGCCTTTAACAGCACCGTGCATGCGTACTGTTTGCGCAATAACTTCACCGACAACAGAGCCCTTCACGCCGACAATCAACGCCTTGCATTTGATGTCACCGTTAACGACGCCATCGACCTGAATCTCGCCGCCGGAATTGAGATTACCGTCGATAGACAAATCGGCGCTGATGATGGACGGAACCGCCTTCACAGCGATTTCGGGACGCAAGTCCTGCGCCTGTCCGTTGCCGTTGCTGGCCTTATTGCTTTTTGAAAACATCACTACCGGCTTTCATAAACTTCAAAGGATTCACGTGCTGACCATTGCTGATCACTTCGTAGTGCACGTGAGGTCCAGTACACCGCCCGCTGCAGCCAATCTGTCCGAGGACCGTGCCGCGCTCAACCTTGTCGCCTTCTTGGACGTTGATGCGCGCCATATGGCCGTAACGTGTCAGCAGTCCCATGCCATGGTCGATTTCAACCATGCGACCATAGCTGCCATCCCAACCGGCGTGAACTACTTTTCCCTCGCCGGGACTGACCACCGACGCCTTGTATGGAGCACCGAGATCAAGCCCAAGATGTTGAGAAACCTGACCGGTAAATGGGTCGGTTCTCACGCCAAAGCTGCTGTTGATTTCGAAGTTCTTCACCGGCGCATCCAGCGGCAGGCGAATGACGAGATTCTGCAGGTCCTGAAGGCGATCGACATCGGCGTTTAAGAGATTAAGCGATTCCTGCAACGGACCGGAATCTTGAGCCGCTTTATCGAGTGGAATGAACGGGCCGCCCTGACCGCCGTGGGATTTCTGACGCTTGGCCAGCAAATCGATATCGAGGCCGGTGACGCTCAGCGAGGATTCGATGTCGGAAATCTTGGTCTCGGTGACTTCCGAGAAGCGATGATAGAGCAGCAGCTGATTGCTCTCCATCTCGCGGATCTGATTCTCCAGGGCACCGACTTTCTGCGTCAGGCCTTCGCGTTCAGACAGCGCCATGTCGCGCTGCAGGACCACTTGGCGGAGTTCTAAGCTATCGGTGGCGATGAACGGTGTTTTTTGATGGTGGCCGACGACATCGACCATGGAGTCTTCGAGATCGGCTAATTCGTTGAGCAGGCCTTGACGCTCTTGGTCGGCATGGCCACGGTCAAGCTTAGCCTTACTGAGAACCAAATCCACATCATCGGCATCGCCAGTCAGCGCGCCGGCCGGATCGATCAACGCATCCTTGGCGCGGCTTTTCAGTTTGGCGACCAGTCCGGGCTTCTTATCGCTGCCGTTCATTTCGGCAGATTTATTCTTCAGAAGTTCAGCTTCGCGATCAACCAGTGACAATGAATGCTGGTAGTTGCTTTCAAGGTCTTTGGTCAGGTCGGCGACGCGTTCTTTGTAGATCGACACTTGGGCGAGCAATTGCTCGTAGCCCATGCGTGCGTCTTTGATTTCGGTGTTCTTCGCGCGAATACGCTCGCTGTGGTTCATGGCAAGACCGGAGCTGAACAGCGTCCAGGTCCCAATGACCATTGTGACTGTTACGAGAACAGCCTGGCGATTGGTGGACAGCCGCAGCGTCCGCATGCGC
>CAITZE010000441.1 GCA_903896775.1 uncultured bacterium | reverse complement strand
AGCAGATCAACGACATGCGCACCTTCCAAGTGGCCGCCCTTCAGCAAGACGGCCGCAGCGCCGAGAACGCGCAACGCCGGGATCGCCGCGTCCATCTCCGCGACAGTTTTAATGCTGCGCCCGGTGAGTACTTCGGCTTCCGGCAAGTTCGGGGTGACGAGTGCAGCGCCGCGCACGAGATGAGTCATCAACGCAGCTGTCGAATCCTCGGCCAACAACGCATGACCACCTTTTGCGCGCATGACCGGATCGATCACACGCGGAATATGAGATGCTTTTTTGAGAGCTGCGCTCACGGCTTCGATGACCGCAACCGAGCCGAGCATACCGGTCTTAATGACATCGGCTCCGATATCTTCCAAAACCGCCGCGATCTGAGCGGCAACGACTTCGGGCGGCACGTCATGAACGCCACGCACGCCTTTTGTGTTTTGCACCGTCACTGCGGTCACGGCGGTTGTGGCGTAGCCGCCAAGGGCCATGACGGTTTTGATATCGGCTTGGATGCCCGCACCACCGCCGGAATCAGAGCCGGCGATGATCAGAACGCGTCCGACCATTAAGCGGCGGCTTTCGTGATCACCGCTGCCAATTCAGCAACAACTGTGTCGACTTCCTTAGCGTCGTCGCCTTCGGCCATGATGCGGATCAACGGTTCTGTGCCGGATTTCCGGATCACGAGACGGCCTCGGCCGGTCAGGCGCTGCTCGACGTCGGCAATGGCTTGGCGTACGGCTTTGAGTTCAAGGATGGAATCCGCGCTGGTTCCGCTTGCGAGCTTCACATTACGCAAAAGCTGCGGTACCGGCTCGAACAGACGTAATGTTTCGCTGGCGGCTTTGCCGCCGTCCACAAGCGCCGCCAAGACCTGAAGTGCCGCGACGATGCCGTCGCCGGTCGTCGCGTGTTGTCCCATGATGATGTGGCCCGATTGCTCGCCTCCGAGATTGTACCCGCTCGCGCGCATCTCCTCGACAACATAACGGTCGCCCACTTTGGTGCGCACTAATCTCAAATCTTTGGACTGAAGATGGCGTTCGAGACCAAGATTGCTCATGACGGTGGACACGACTGTGCCGCCATCGAGCTGATTGTTCTTCTGCAAGTGGCCGGCGATCAGCGCTAGCACCTGATCGCCATCGACCATGCGCCCGGCTTCGTCACAGAACAGAACCCGGTCGGCATCGCCGTCAAGCGCCAAGCCCAGATGCGCTTTATTGGCAATTACCAAATCGCGCATACGCTCGGGATGCAAAGAGCCGCAGTCATGGTTGATATTGAAACCATCGGGCTCCACGCCAGTTTTAATGACCTCAGCACCCAGTTCCCAAAATACGGTCGGTGCGACTTTGTAGGCAGCGCCGTTTGCACAATCGACAACGATCTTGAGGCCTTCCAAGTTCAAGCGACGCGGAAAAGTAGTCTTGGCATGTTCGATATAACGCCCGCCGGCGTCTTCCAAACGCTTCGCCCGGCCTAATTCAGCGGCGGAGGCGCGCGCATCGGCAAGGCCGTTGCTCATCAGCGCTTCGATCTCTGCTTCAATAGCGTCCGAGAGTTTGTAACCATCCGGGCCGAATAACTTGATGCCGTTATCTTCGTATGGATTGTGAGAAGCGGAGATCATCACGCCCAAATCGCAGCGCATGGCGCGGGTCAGCATCGCGATTCCTGGCGTAGGAATCGGACCGACGAGGATCACATCCATGCCAACGGAGACAAACCCCGCCACCAATGCCGGTTCGAGCATATAACCCGAAAGGCGTGTGTCTTTGCCAATCACGACGGTATGGCGGTGGTTGCCATGCGTGAAATGCTTTCCGGCCGCCATACCGAGGCGCAAGACCGTGTCTGCGGTCATAGGCTCGCTGTTGGCGAGGCCGCGGACGCCATCCGTGCCAAACAATTTACGACCGGTCATAGAGTCTCCGTCGGTGATCTGCTGGGCCCTAGTTTTGGGCTTTCAAGCATATAGAAGCAAGAGCCCGGTGCTAGGGCCCGTCTAAGAAGCGTGCCGTCACAGCTAGGGCTTGGCGGGTTTCGGCGACATCGTGAACGCGTAAAATCTGAGCGCCCTGCCCGGCTGCATACAGCGCTGCGGCCAAAGACCCTGGCAAGCGTTCTTTGGCAGCTTCGCCCCTGCTCATGCGTCCGATGAAGCCTTTACGTGAGGCACCAATGACGAGCGGACACTCCAGGCCGTGAAACATGGCGAGGTGGCCCATGATTTCGGCGTTGTGGATATCGGTTTTGCCAAAGCCAAGGCCGGGGTCGACGGCGATATGTGTTTGAGGGATACCGGCGGTAACACACGCCGCGATGCGCTGCTCCAAATAATCGTAGATGTCGCCCGGCGCCCATTCATAAGTCGGATTGTCCTGCATGGTGCGCGGTTCACCCTGCATGTGCATCAACATCACTGGAACTTTTAGACGCGCTACGACCTCCAGGGCTTTTGAATCGGTCAAACCAGAGATGTCGTTGACCACCACAGCACCAGCGGCAATGGCTTCAGTCATAACGCCGGCGTGCCGCGTATCTACAGAGACCGGAACACCCCGTGTCTTCAGCGCCCGTACGACCGGCACGACGCGTGCGATTTCGGCATGCTCACCGACGGGGATCGCGCCGGGACGTGTGGACTCGCCTCCGACATCGATCAGCGCAGCACCTGCTTCAAACATTGCTGCACCATGAGCGACGGCAGCCTCGGCGCTGTCATAGCGCCCGCCATCGGAAAAACTGTCCGGCGTGACATTCAGCACGCCCATGAGAATGGGCTTGGACACATCGAAACCAGCGAAGGCGTTGCGCGGTGTAGCCAGTACCGCCAAACGCGCTTCAATCGCAGCACGCAAGGCCAGTGGCATGGCGAATGCATCTTTCTCGAAAGCGGCGCGCGCGATAACGCCCAAGCGCATCCGCGATCCGTTTTCGCGGCTTGAAACTTCAATGGCTGTAAAAGCGAGGTCGCCCAGTAATGCCCACGCCCAACCCGTTGCCACGGCTTCACGCGCAGCAACCCCCGACAGCAATGCGCGGGGCGTCACGTAGACGGACGGTAATGGCGATTTCGTGGACAACGCAATTTTCCTAAAACAAAGACCCCGCCTTTTGGGCGGGGTCTGTAGTCTAATCCATTGAGCGTTAGTTTTAAGCCCCTGGCTGAGGCGTCGGCTCCTGGCCAAAGCCCGGTGCAGGACGTCCGCCGGCTTCCGAGCCTGAGCTCGGCACCGAACTACGGCGGCCCGGTTCACGCGGACGCGGTGGGTTCTTTTCCTTGTCGATCTTTTCCCCGCGCAGCAGGGCTTCAATTTCCTCGCGGCTCAGGGTTTCGTGT
>CAITZE010000440.1 GCA_903896775.1 uncultured bacterium | reverse complement strand
TCGCGGATTTCCATGCGCTCATAAAAACGCGGGCCCCCGACAACTTTATAGGGCACGCCAGTCGTGATGAGGCGCTCTTCGAACTCCAGCATCTGAAAACCGGCGCGTACCAAAATGGCGATCTCGGGCAGTTTGTGCCCCGCCCGCTGCAAGGCTTCGATTTCGTCCACCACCCAGCGCGCTTCTTCCTGACCGTCCCAAACACCGCGCACTTTGACAGGCGCGCCCTTGTCCACATCGCCGGTATGGCCAGTGCGCAAGGTCTTGCCCAAGCGATCTTCGTTGTGGGCGATGAGATGCGAGGCCGCCGCCAGGATCGTCGGTGTCGAGCGATAGTTGCGCTCAAGGCGGACCACCTTGGCGTCCGGAAAGTCTTTCTCGAAGCGCAGGATGTTGCCGACTTCCGCACCACGCCAGGAATAGATCGATTGGTCGTCATCGCCGACGCAGCAAAGATTGCGATGGGTCTGCGTCAGCAGCCGGAGCCACAGGTACTGGGCAACGTTGGTGTCCTGGTACTCATCCACCAGCACGTATCGGAACTGCTCCTGATACTGCTTCAGCACGTCGGGCTGGGCTTGAAAGATCGTCAAGCAGTGCAGCAACAAATCGCCGAAATCGGCGGCGTTCAGTGTTTTCAAGCGCTCCTGATAAGCGCGGTACAGCGCCAATGCCTGACCACCCGCAAAGTCCGTGCCCTGCCCGTGCCCAACCTTATCTGGCGTGAGGCCGCGATCTTTCCAGCGCTGGATCACAGCCATCAGGCCTTGCGCGGGCCACTTTTTGGAATCGACCCCGTCAGCTTCCATGAGTTGCTTCAGCAACCGCAGCTGATCGTCGGCATCGAGGATAGTGAAATTGGAGCGCAAGCCCACCGCCTCGCCGTGACGGCGCAGCATACGTACCCCGAGCGCATGGAAGGTGCCGAGCCACACGGCTTCGGCGGCAGGGCCAACAAGCTGCGTCACACGCTCGCGCATTTCGCGGGCGGCGCGGTTGGTAAAGGTCACCGCCAGGATCTGCCACGGCTTAGCGAGGCGCTGGGCGAGAATGTAGCCCAGGCGCGCGGTCAGCACGCGGGTCTTGCCGGTGCCAGCTCCCGACAGCACCAGGACCGGGCCTTCTGTCGCGAGCACGGCCTCTTTCTGTTCCGGATTTAGCTTATCCAGCCATACGGGCGGCGGTGGCGGCGCAGGCACATAAGGCCCAGGCGGCGCAAGGCCGCCTTCTTTTGAATCGCGCGCATTTCCCGCGCGCTTGGGCTCGAACGGGATGTCGTCGTTGAGTTCGAAGGGATCGGACACTGCGGCTTACGTCTTCGGCCTAATGCCGAGGATATGGCAAATGGCGTAAGTCAGATCGGCGCGGTTGAGGGTATAGAAATGGAAGTCGGTGACGCCCTCGCGCACGAGCGTGCGCACTTGCTCGGCCACGGCCGTCGCGGCCACCAGCTTGCGTGTCTCGACATCTTCTTCGAGCCCCGCGAACAGATCGAACATGCGCTGCGGCACTTTCGAGCCCATCTTGATGCAGGACTTCAGCGTGCCGGTGTTGGTGGCAACGATAATGCCCGGCACCAGCGGCACGCCCAAGCCTTGGGTCTGATCGCGGAATTTCAGAAACACTTCGGGATCGAAGAACGATTGCGTAATCGCGCGCGTTGCGCCTGCGCCCACTTTGCGCTTCAGGTTCTCGAGATCTTCCTTGGGGCTTTTGGCTTCGGGGTGAACTTCCGGATAAGCGGCGACGCTGATTTCGAAGTCCGCGACCTTCTTCAATCCTTCGATCAATTCCGCCGCATAAGGGTAACCACCAGGATGAGGCGTGTATGTGCTGGCGCCTTCCGGCGGGTCGCCGCGCAAGGCCACGATATGCCGAATACCGGAATCCCAATAATGCTTGGCGACCGCATCGATCTCGGCCCGGGTAGCGCCGACGCAGGTCAAATGCGCTGCGGCCTTCAGGCCCTTCTCTTTTTGGATGCGGGTGACGGTTTCATGGGTGCGCTCGCGGGTGGACCCACCCGCCCCATAGGTCACCGAAACAAAGGATGGCTTCAGAGGCGCGAGGCGCTCAATCGAGGCCCACAGCTGCTCGTTCATTTTGTCGGTTTTGGGCGGGAAGAATTCAAACGAAACCTGGACGTTCGGCGGCACGCTGCCGCCGCCTTCCAATTCTACCGCACTGCTTTTCGCTAAACTCTGCACGCCGCCTCATTTCAATCGTTACAAGTGTATTGCATCACGGTATGGTACCCACCCTTAGCCGGGAGGCGGCGTAACACGATACAAAATAGGGATATTTCTGCTGCTTTTGTAAGATAATCACCCGGTGAGAAGAAGTGAAAAGCATACCTCGATTCCCTATTTTCCATAGCCTCGCAGTTGCCCGTATTCTGGGCGCATTCCTGTTGATGGCGACCTTAAGCGCCTGCGCCACCAAGCCGCCGGCCAGCAATCCCATGGCGTTGGCCGCCTATGAGGAAGCCAACGATCCGCTGGAGCCCATGAACCGCACAATGTTCAAGGTCGATGCCGGCATCGATCATGTCCTGGTGCGCCCGGTGGTTAAAGGCTACCGCGCCGTGGTGCCCGATGCAGGCCGTCAGCATATCGACACCTTCATCAATAATCTGCGGTCGCCCATCACCTTCGTCAACGACGTGCTGCAGGGCCAAATCAGGCGCGCCAGCATTACCTTGGGCCGCATGGTGGTGAATACCGGCATGGGCTTTTTCGGCTTCTGGGATGTGGGCGAGAAACTCGGCCTGGAAAGCCACAGCGAAGACTTCGGCCAGACCTTGGCCGTGTGGGGCGTGCCCGACGGCCCATATGTATATGTGCCCCTCCTGGGCCCCTCGACCTTCCGGGACGGCTTTGGCCTCGCTGTGGACTCGTTCCTGATCGATCCCTGGGAATGGTATAGCCGCGGCACAGGCTCCTTGGACTGGGTGCAGTGGGCTTACCTCGGCACAACCCTTGTGGACAAAAAGGACGCCTACCAGGACGCCCTGGACGAGCTTAAAAAATCGTCACTCGACTATTATTCGGCCCTCAGGTCCTCTTACCGTCAGATCCGGGCCAAGGAAATCCGCAACGGCGCCCCGCCGCCGCTGGAAGACTTTGACCAATAATTCAGCCACAAACTCAGCTGACACTCCGGCTAACACTACCGCCTTGAAGATCTGAGACCGCACACCACATAAAGACTCCCTCCAAAGGCTGACCATGACCACGCGCGCAATCTCCCAGATCCACCAATTCCTGCGTCCCTTCGCCTTCTGCCTGATCGCCCTCTGGGGCCTCGGCGCACCGGTGATGGCTGAGTCCTGGAGCCCGGCCATGGCCGAAGAGGCCAAGACCGATGCCGCCCTCTTTGTCGGCAGCTTCGCGCAGAAGGGCATCAACGATATTCTGGCCGCGCCGATCCCGGAAGCTGAAAAGTCGGAACGCTTCCGCGCGATGTTCAAGACTTACTTCGACCTGCCCGGCATCGGCCGCTTTGTGCTGACGCGCTATTGGAAAGCCGCTTCGCCTGCCGAACAGGACCGCTTCACCAAATTGTTCGAAGACGTGGTGGTTTACACCTGGTCGCGCCGCTTCTCGGAATATAACGGACAGACGCTGAAAGTTGTCAGCCAGCAGCCTGACGGCGATGACGGCACGCTCGTGAAGTCCACCATCATCGGCAACAACAACTCGCACTTTGGCGTCGATTGGCGTCTGAAGAAGCGCCCCGAAGGCTACAAGGTGCTCGACATCGTGATCGAGGGCGTCAGTATGGCGATCACTTATCGCCAGGATTACTCCACCATCATTAGCCAAACCGGCAGCTTCACCGGCCTTCTGGACCAGATGGATAAGCAGGTCGCCGACCTGAAAGCCCAGCAGAAGAAATAAAACCGCGTCGTCGCCTTGGGACGCAGTAGCCTTGGGACGCTGCATATGACATCAGCCAAAACATCCGTCGCGTTCCTCGGCATTGGCCTCATGGGCGCGCATATGGCGGCGCGCATCATGGCGGCTGGTTTTCCCCTTACGGCCTGGAATCGTTCCACCGATAAAACCGCCGGCCTTGCCGCGAAAGGCGCTCGTATAGCTGCGACGCCCGCCGAAGCCGTGCAGGGCGCCGATGTCGTGATCACCATGCTGTTCGACGGCCAAGCGGTCACGGACGTGCTGATCGATGGTGGCGCACTCAAGGCTATTAAATCCGGCGCGCTCGTCATCGACATGAGTTCCATTACACCCGCTGTTGCCCGCGATCACGCGGCGCAACTTAGCGCCAAGGGTGTCGCCTATCTCGACGCGCCGGTCTCTGGCGGCACCAAAGGTGCGGAAGCCGGAACCCTCGCCATTATGGCTGGCGGCACGGAAGAAACATTCGAGCGCGCGCGGCCCATTTTTGAGGCTCTGGGCTGCGCCACGCTGGTGGGCCCCACAGGCACAGGCCAAGTCGCGAAGCTCGCCAACCAAGCCATCGTCGCTGTGACCATCGGTGCCGTCGCCGAAGCCTTATTGCTGGCCGCCAATGCCGGCGCTGATCCCGCCAAAGTACGCGAAGCACTGACCGGCGGTTTTGCAGACAGCCCGATCATGAAGCAGCACGGCCAGCGCATGCTGGACCGCAGCTGGCTTCCGGGCGCGCAAGTGAAAATGCATGTGAAAGACTTACGCGCAATTCTGTCTGCCGCCGATGGCGCGGGCCTGCGCTTGCCGATCTCCGAGACCGTCGCCGGCTTGTACGAAGACCTGGCGGCCTCCGGTTTCGAGAAGTGCGATCACAGTGCTTTGCTGCTGGAGTTAGAGCACCTCAACCCCGGCAAGCGCATCGGCGACAAGCTGGACGTGATGCCGGCGTAAACGAGACAGCTGCGCATAAGCGAAAATCTATGAAAAGCTATTCTTAGCGGTCATTGCAACCTAAGCACGAAGGGCGCATCCTAAGCTCATCTGTAGCGGGGAGGCTGCATATGAAAAATCTTCGGACATTCGTCATGGCGTTAACGGTCGGTGCGCTACCGCTGGCAGCGACCGCCGCCGATTCGCAAAAGATCGAGTACAGCGCCGAGGGTCGGTTGATACCGCCGGAGAATTATCGGCAGTGGGTGTTTCTCACCTCAAGTCTTGATCTCAATTACAACGCGCCTGTGCCTGGCGCGCCGCCCAGCGATCATTCCCAGCTTGATAACGTGTTTGTGGACCCCGCTGCTTACGATGTGTTCGTCAAAACCGGTACCTGGCCCGATAAGACGATCATGGTGAAAGAAAACCGCGACACGGCTTCCGCCGGCTCCATCAGCAAAAGCGGCAAATACCAAACCGCAGTCGTGAGCTTAGAGTTTCACGTCAAAGACGAAGCCAAGTTTCCCGGCAAGTGGGGCTTCTTCGGCAACGGCGGTAGTGGACCCGCGCGATTCTTTCCGACAACCGCCAGCTGCTATTCCTGCCATGGCGATCACGGCGCGGTGGATACGACCTTCGTGCAGTTCTACCCCGCTATTGCGATTGGCCGCTCGCGCTTACGTGGATAATTCCGATATCACCCTTAATAGTGACCGTCGTACCCAGCGGTTTTGAAAGCCGTTGCAGGCGCATCAAAATATCCTTGGCAATGGTCCCAGTCGCCACATGCGGGATACCCAACTCCGACATCGACTTGCCGTTGCCGAGATCAAGCGGCGTGACGTCGATCTCCACCAACTTACCATCCTGGTAGATAGCTTCGCTGAGAATGGATTCCTCTTGCTCGATGTCCATGGGCTTACCGTCCATGATGTCGCGGTTCTCCGGCCAGCCAGCCCAGGTCAGCTCGCGGTCGGTGAACTCGCTGGTCAGCGGGTCTTGCTGGTTATCGCGAAACCGATCGTAACCTGCCGGGGTTTGATTCAGCATGTAAGAATAGCTGCCAAGGCCGTAGAAGATCGGCTTGCCCTTGTAGATCTCGATGCCGCGAATGGGATGCGGCCCGGTGCCGGCGAACATATCGGCGCCATTGTCGATGGCAGCCCGGGCGTATTGGATCAGGAAATCCGGCGGCGCGAGACCATCCTCGCCGTTTCCACCTGGACCTTCATGGCAGTGCATCGCCAAGATCATCAACTGGGCGGACTCTTTGCCTTCGCGCACGCTCTTCATGATCTGGCCGTAGTCATCAGCGTACATGTCGTAGCTAGTTAGCCCGCGCGCCTTCTCCGCCGTCGCTTTAAACCAAGTGCCGCGGAAGTTGACCGGCGCTTTTGGATCGAAAGCGCGCGGCTGATTTCCTGGCCGCAGATAGGCGGCGTCGAGGCCCACCATTTTATAAACGGCGGCCAACTCATCTTCGCTGACGAGATTGAACTTGGTCAGGCGCAGCGGATTGACGCCTGGAATGCCGCCGGTGAATCCCACTTGGTAGGTTGCGATCTGAACCGGTGACGTGTCGGTTTCTGATCCTTGTTGCGAGGGGGCGCCCTGGTGCGCCGTCACCACACCGCCGAAAGACCCTACAAGACCCACACGCCCTTTGGGCGTTTGAACAAATTGTGGCGCGCGGGCTTCTTGCAGATTACGTCCCGACCCCGCGACCTGAATGCCCGCCTCGCGGAAGGTCTTCAGATTCTCCAACATCGGGACCGTGCCCTGGTCGGTGGCATGATTGCTCGCGCGCTGCAGCAAGGTCCACCCTTGGGCACGCACATCTGCCGCGATTTCCTTCGGGCCTTCCAGACCACCGATTTCACTCTCGGCGGCATTAAAGTCCCGCGCATTAGATTCCATGTTTGCGACCGCGACATCGCCGCTATGGATAATTTTGAAAACTGCTTGAATGGTGGGATCGGAGAGCTGCGCAAAGGGATAGGTCTCGATGATGTCCCCCGCCACGACAATCTTGAACGGGCCCTTCAGTTTGGGCGTACTGAGTTCTTTGGCCCGAAGCGCGCGCAAGTCACTGTCGAATTTGGCGGGGTCGCGCGCACGTAATCCAGTAAGGGGCGCTGCGACGTTGGGTGTGCCCGGAGGAATGTCTTGGGCACTGGCGCCGAGCTCGGACGTTAGAACGCATGTGACGGCGGCAACGCCTGCGAACAGTGCAAGCTTCAGCGATGTGCGGTTCGACATGGCTTCCTCCCCAGGAACGATGATCGGCGCGATAGACGTATTCTTTCACTCTGGAAGGCGGGGAAGAAGGGAAATCCGTACCTAGTACGAATTAGCCTCTCTCTGCCGCCTGCTTTCGCGCTGCAAAATATAAGGCAGCGTGTCCGCGCGCATCACTTAAGGGATCGTGCAGGCGTACTGAAGTTGTGAGGATTTCAGCGGGATAATCTTTCCGGCTCAAGGAATGCGACAGCCTTAAGACCGTCTGCACATACGTCGGCACGTCGATGCCAGTCCCGGAAAATAGCGCACCGGGGCGAAACGGATCGCACAGCGTGGCATCAGTGAAGCGACGCAGATACCAATCGATCCAGGGACCGTCGAAGATCAAGGGATAGGCCGCGTAAAGACGTGGTGCGGGCAACGTACGAACCCAGGCAGCAAAGGCTGCCATGCCAAGGGCTGACGGTTTCGGATCTCGTGTAATGTTTGCCCAAGCTTCGGGCTGCGTCCGCCACCAGGCTTCGGTCTTTGGGTCGACCTGTGCGCCATCAAAGGGACTCAAATTGCAGTTGTAGCTGCCGACTTCGGCTGCAGCATCGTCCAAGGCCACAGCGGCAAAGCTGCGCATGGCGTTGACGCCAATGAGGGGGCCGTCGGTTTCAATATCCACAAAGCAGATAATGGAACCGACCATCGCAATCGTTACCTGCTGATCGGTTTGTACTTGATTTGGTGCGGCTCCACCGCATCGTTGCCCAGGCGGCGCTTTTTGTCGGCTTCATAGTCTTCGAAGTTGCCTTCGAACCACTCCACATGGCTGTTGCCTTCGAAAGCCAGGATGTGGGTCGCGATGCGATCAAGGAACCAGCGATCGTGGCTGATGACCACCGCACAGCCTGCGAATTCCAGCAAAGCGGCTTCAAGGGCGCGCAAAGTATCGACGTCCAAGTCGTTGGTCGGTTCGTCGAGCAGCAGGACGTTAGCGCCGGTCTTTAGCATCTTGGCCAGATGCACGCGATTGCGTTCACCGCCCGAGAGCTGGCCGACGCGCTTTTGCTGATCGGAGCCCTTGAAGTTGAAGCGGCCCACATAGGCGCGCGATGCCACAGCGAACTTGCCCAGCATAATCTCGTCATTACCGCCGGAGACTTCCTCCCACACCGTGGCGTCGGCCTTCAACGTATCGCGCGATTGGTCGACGTAACCCAGCTTCACCGTATCGCCAATCGTGATGGTGCCTTTGTCGGGCTTGTCCTGGCCAGTGATCATACGGAACAGCGTGGTTTTGCCGGCGCCGTTGGGGCCAATGACACCGACGATACCGCCGGGCGGAAGACTAAACTCTAAATTCTCGATGAGCAGGCGGTCACCATAACCCTTGGTGAGTCCCTCAGCCTTAATAACCGTACCGCCCAGACGTGTACTGGTCGGGATAATGATCTGCATGGCCTCGGGCGAAGCATCGGCGGCTTCGGCCACCAGGTTTTCGAAGGCGGCGACGCGGGCTTTGCTTTTGGTGCGACGCGCGGCGGGGGTTTGGCGGATCCACTCCAACTCACGGTCGATGGTGCGCGCACGGCTTTCTTCTTCGCGCTCTTCCTGCAGCAAGCGCTTCTTCTTCTGTTCAAGCCACGAGGAGTAGTTGCCCTCATAGGGAATGCCACGGCCGTGATCGAGTTCCAAAATCCAGCCGGTGACGTTGTCGAGGAAGTAGCGATCGTGGGTGACGGCCACGACGGTGCCTTCGTATTCTTCCAGGAAGCGCTCCAGCCAGGCGACGGATTCCGCATCCAAATGGTTGGTTGGTTCGTCGAGCAAAAGAATGTCCGGCGCTTCCAGCAGCAGCTTGCAAAGCGCCACGCGGCGGCGCTCGCCGCCCGAGAGCTTCGCAACCTCGGCATCGCCATCGGGGCAACGCAGCGCATCCATCGCCTGGTCGATCTGGCTGTCCAGATCCCACAGACCTTGCGCTTCGATCTCGTCCTGCAGCTTCGCCATTTCGTCGGCGGTCTCGTCCGAGTAGTTCGCCGCGATCTCGTTGTAGCGATCCAGAATCGCCTGCTTGGCGGCGACCGAATCCATCACGTTGCCGCGCACATCCTTGGACGGATCGAGCAGCGGTTCCTGGCTGAGATAGCCGGTGCGCGTGCCTTCGGCCGCCCAGGCCTCGCCCGTGTAATCCTTGTCATGACCCGCCATGATCTTCATCAGCGTGGATTTGCCCGCGCCGTTGACGCCGACGATGCCGATCTTCGCGCCGGGATAGAAAGACAGCCAAATGTCCTTCAGGACTTGGCGGCCGCCCGGATAGGTCTTGTTCAGACCTTTCATCACATACACGTATTGCGGACCGGCCATTCGGGGGAACTCCCAGAAGCATGTTGAGAAGCGCGCGGTTTTAGCGAAAGCCACGCGGTGGGGCAACCGAGGCCCAAAATGCCTGGAACCGAAGGTTAGACGTTCATCCTCGGGGTGGGAGACAATAGCCACCCCTGGTGTATTCGGATTCACCGCATTATGGGCGATATACAAGCAAGGAGGGCCTGACATGCCGTGGCTTATATATGTGTCCTATTTCTTCGGCGGCGTCTTTCTGACGAATGCGATTCCGCATTTTGCCAGCGGCGTGATGGGCAGGCCGTTTCAGAGCCCCTTCGCCAAACCACCGGGCCAAGGGCTCTCGTCCTCGACCGTCAATGTGCTGTGGGGCGCATTCAACATCGCCATTGGGTATGCGCTCGTCTTTCATGTCGGCAGTTTCGGTATCCGCGATTGGGACGGCGCTGGCGCATTCGGCGCTGGGGCATTTTTGATCGCATTGTTTTCGGCGCGACACTTCGGCCGTTTCAATGGCGGCAACCAATCGGGGCATCCATGAGTGCTCCCGCCACGGGCGTTTTCCGCTCGCTCAGAAGCTACAACTACCGGATCTGGATCGGCGGCGCGTTCGTTTCCAACATCGGCACATGGGTGCAGCGCACGGGCCAGGACTGGCTGGTTCTCACCCAACTCACGCATCACGATGCCTCGGCCGTGGGCGTGGTGATGGCGCTGCAATTCGGGCCACAGATTCTGCTGCTGCCTTGGACCGGCTTTGCCGCCGATCACTACAACCAGCGCAAGCTGCTGATCGCCACGCAGGCGAGCATGGGGATACTGGCGCTGGCGCTGGGTGTGCTGACGGTCACCGGCCTCGTCCAGCTTTGGCATGTCTATGTGTTCGCATTTCTGTTCGGGAGCGCAGCGGCTTTTGACTCACCGGTGCGGCAAACCTTCGTGGCCGAAATTGTGGGCGACGGGGATTTGCACAATGCGGTGGCGCTCAATTCCACGGCATTCAATTCCGCACGCATGATCGGCCCGGCGATCGGCGGCTTGATCATCGCAGGCTTCGGCACAGGCTGGGCCTTTATGATCAACGGTGCATCGTTCTTTGCGGTGCTGATCTCGCTCGCGTTTTTGCGGAGATCCGAACTGCGCCCGAATGCGCGAGCCCATCGCACCAAAGGCAGCTTCAGCGAAGGCCTGCGTTATGCCTGGCACCATCCTGAGCTGAAGGCGATTTTGTTCATGCTGCTGCTGATCGGAACGTTCGGGCTGAACTTCCCGATCTTCATCTCCACGATGGCGGTGACCGTGTTTCATGCCGATGCGCGCGGCTTCGGCTTGCTGTCGTCGTTCATGGCGGTCGGCACCATTGCCGGCGCTATAATGAGCGCGCGCCGGGAAAAACCGCGCTTCGGTTTGCTGCTGAATGGTGCGGCTGTTTTCGGTATCGGCTGCACGCTGGCCGCGATCGCGCCGACCTATTGGTTGTTCGCAGGTGCGCTCGCCATCATCGGCATCGCCAGCCTGACGTTCACGAATTCCACCAACAGTCTGATGCAGCTTTCCACCGAACCCGGCATGCGCGGACGGGTGATGGCGCTGCGCGTCGCGATTGCACTCGGCACCACGCCGGTTGGAGCGCCCATCGTGGGATGGGTTGCCAACACGTACGGACCGCGATGGGCTTTAGGTGTCGGTGCGGCCTCGGGCTTTGCCGCCGCACTCGTCGCGATCTACGCATTGATGCGGGCGAAGAAACGCGCAAACAGCTGATGCCGCTTTAAGCTCGCAAAGAAGCGAGCGTGCCGCGACATGACAGATGGTGATTAGAAGTT
>CAITZE010000439.1 GCA_903896775.1 uncultured bacterium | reverse complement strand
GCCAAAGGGGAGCTCCGCCGGCTATGCGTACGACACTGTTCAACGGCCAATCTACCGCTGCGCGCAGCTTTGGGCGCTTGGCTAGCCTTTGCCTGATCGCCGGCCTCACGTTGGGGTCCTGCGGCGATAACAGCAAAAACGAAGTCAAAGGCATCAAGGAAGAGGTCCAGCGCGCCTACGGCAACAAGGACTTCGCCAAAGTCTTGGACCTGTCACAAAAAGGCTTAGCCGCCGCCCGCAAAACCATGGGCGACAAGGGTTCCGACACCCTGTACTTCGCCCAAGCTGTATCCGAAGCGAATCTGAACCTGCACAACGTGCGCGGCGCCATGACGGCCTTGAAGCAAGAGATCAGCATGCGCGACGCCGCCCACCAAAAGGAAAGCAAACTTCAGCCGCGCCGGACCGTACTGATCAAGCTCGCCGAAGAAAACGGCGAGAGGTCCACTGCCGGCGATCAGGCCGTCATGATCTCGCGCGACATCGGCATGGCGCCCGGCAAAGATCCGCAGCCAGTTTATAAAACCGACACCGACTATCCGCCGGATCAATACCGCCAGAAAGTCGAAGGCGACGTCGATATTGGCTTTGGTCTGGACCCCACGGGTGAGGTAACCGAAGCCCATGTTGTGAAATCGACGCCGGCGATGGTCTTCGATCAGGCAGCTTTGGCGAGTTTCAGAAAGTGGCGCTTTACGCCGATGCTGGACTCAACGGGCCAGCCGATTTCAAGCTCAGGCTTTAAATTCACCCTCGCTTTTAGAATGGGCCGTTAGCGGACTACGGCCGTCTGGTTACTGTCCGCTGAGGCAAGCCGTCGCGACCGCGATGACTTTTTCCATGACCGCAGGCGGCGGCGTCCCGCCGCTTTCGCTGGCTTTGCTGTAATCCGCCATTTCTTGCGGCGTCAGGCGCGCTTTGGTTTCGCGTACCAGGCATGTGCATAATTTGGCTGCGTCGCCCGAGACGTGCTGACCGCTTTGTTCGATGAATCCGCTGCACAGACTTTGCAAAGGATCGACTTGCGCTTGCGGCACCGATTGTTGTGCGAAGGCCGGAGCGGCCGTCATGGCCAGGAGTGATACTATCGAAATCAACTTCATGACCGGGCCTCCTGTAAGAGATCTGAAATTCTACGCGGCTTGCGCTTCCGAGTGAACCAGAAGCATGTAGAGGCCATCGGCGGTGTCGGCGCCGCGCAGCTTCTCGCAGACTGTTACATCGCGCAAAAGGCGCGAGACGCGCGCGAGCGCTTTGAGATGATCGGCGCCAGCACCTTCAGGCGCCAGCAGCAGGAAAATCAGATCGACGGGCTGCTCGTCGATGGCATCGAAATCGATCGGCTTGTCGAGGCGCGCGAACACACCATAGAGCTTCTTGAAGTCGGCCAGCTTGCCGTGCGGGATGGCGATGCCGTTGCCAACGCCTGTGGTACCCAAGCGCTCGCGTTCGAGCAGTGTTTCAAAAATCTTACGGTCGTTGACGCCGGTGATACGCGCCGCGTGCTTTGCGAGTTCCTGCAACGCTTGCTTCTTACTGCTGGCCTTTAGGCCCGAGATAACCGCCTCGGGTTGAAGCAAATCACTGATTTCCATGACGCGCCCTTACATCGCTTTCACGAAGACTGCGGCCCGTCCGCAGTGTCTACATGAACCGGATGTGTGGATGAGAAAAGATGTCGCCATACGACGGGATAAGCTCGACTGTTATCGTGTTTCAATGTCGGGGCCGTTAACCTTGCCGTGTCTCGCGCGTCACACCTGTGGCGTCTGAGAGACATATGGCACAGGAAGCATCATCCCCAGATATATGGCGTGGATGTATCGCGCCCGAAGCCGCCTAAAAAAGGTGGCGGAACATAGGCGCGGGTTTCTGCGAAGTCAAGAATTGAGGGCCTCTACAGCGGCCCGAAATCAACCGCCCAATCAACGCCCAGTGTAGCCGGCGGCCTTGTCGCGGCGGCGTTGTACGGACGATGGAATATTGAGCGAATCCCGATACTTGGCGACAGTGCGCCGGGCCACTTCGATGCCGTCGCTGCGTAGGATTTCGACAATCCGGTCATCGGATAGCACGTCGGATAGAGCTTCGGCATCGACCAAGGCTTTGATGCGGTGACGCACCGCTTCCGCCGAGTGACTTTCCGCACCATGGACCGATGACGCTAGCCCTTGCGTGAAGAAATACTTGAGCTCGAAAATGCCGCGCGGCGTCGCCATATATTTGTTGGTGGTCACGCGGCTGACTGTGCTTTCGTGCATCTCGATGGCGTCGGCAACATCGCGCAAAATCAACGGCCGCAGGTGTGTGACGCCAAGACGGAAAAATGCGTCTTGCTGTTTGACCAGCTCGGTTGCGACTTTAAGGATGGTTTCGGCGCGTTGATGAAGCGCCTTCACCAGCCAGTTCGCGGATTGCAGGCGTTCGGCGAGAAAGTCCTTGTCGGCTTTGGTGACCTTGGTGCGGCTGATGTCGCTGATGTAACTGCGGTTGACGAGCACACGAGGCAGCGTGTCGGTGTTGAGCTCCACGCGCCATCCACCGTCGGGGCGCACCGACATCATGACATCCGGGATAACAGACTCATTGACGGCATGCTCGAATTGCAAAGCGGGCTTTGGATCAAGTGCCCGCACTTCGGCGATCATGTCCTGGATATCTTCCATCGACACGGCGCAGACTTCACGCAGCTTCTTGATATCGCGCGCCGCCAGCAGTTCGATGTTAGCGACAAACGCCGCCATAGCGGGATCGAAGCGGTTGCGGTCTTCAAGTTGCAGACGCAGGCATTCTTTCAAATCTCGCGCGAAGATGCCGGCGGGATCGAAGCGTTGCAAAAGCGCCAGTACGCGCTCGACACGCGGGAGGTCCGCACCCAGTTGCTGGGCGGCCTCGGCAAGATCGATGCGCAAGTAACCGCTCTCGTCCAACTGATCGATGAGGTAAACGCCGATGAAGTGATCGGCGGGGGTGGTGACGGACAGATTGAGCTGTTGAATGAGGTGACTGCGCAGATCGGGCGCCTCGGCGACTGTGCGCTCAAGGTCCGGCATTTCGCCGCCGACACCATTGCCGCCCCAGTTATCCGCGCTGTGAGTATCGATGCCCCCTTCGCGGTCGTCGCCGCCCAGCGTCGGATCGTTACTCTCGACCGCTGACTCCACGTCGAGCGGCGCTTCATCCTGGCCGTCCACGGAATCAACCACCGACAGCTCTGTGTTGCTGCGCTCGTCGGCGTTGCCGG
>CAITZE010000438.1 GCA_903896775.1 uncultured bacterium | reverse complement strand
TTTCCGCCGATGGCAAGACCCGCACGCAGACGTTCTTGAACGCCGCCGGCGAGCCCAACGGCATGATTCAGGTTTTCGATAAGCAGTAATCAGGGCCTGGAGTCAGTGACGGCGGCACGCAAATGCCGCCGTCATTTTTTGACTACTCCGTGAACGGATCGGACAAACGGATATCGGACAAGAATGTCTGATCCGTCAGTGTTCCGAGGAACGCCACCAGCGCATCCTTTTCAACTTGCGTCATATTGAGGCGCTGCGGGTTCCCGTTGGGATCGCGCAAGATACGGTCGAGGTTCTGATTAGCCTGAATGCCCGAGTTATAGAGCTCGACCACCTGCGCCAACGACGAGAAGCGCCCGTCGTGCATATAGGTTCCACGCACGGCGACGTTACGCAATGAAGGCGCTTTGAAACGCCCGTTGCCCGCACCAACGTCGGTCGTGACGAAATCGAGGCCGGTGTTATGCGGCTGATCGAGCACTTGCGCCGCGGTCTGGTGACAACGCACGCAGCCCACGGTTCTGCCGGCATTGGGGTTGTTAGGACCGCCGCCGAACAGCGCTTGGCCTTGCTGCTCCTGCGCAGTCAGCACACGCCCGCCCGCCCCTGGCCCGCCGCCAAGAACCTGGTCGTATTTCGCATGATATGTGCTCAAGCTGCGAACGAACTGGGCCAGGGCGAGAGAGATGCGGTCGCTGGTGACGGCAGACGACCCGAAAGCAGCCTGGAAGAGTGCCGGATAAAAATCCGTCGCGGCAAGCTTGGTGGTCAGAGTGTCCAGCGTCATGCCCATCTCGACAGGATTCTGAATGGGCTGCAGAACTTGGTCTTCAAGCGTGGCAGCGCGTTCATCCCAGAAGAAACGTCCGCGCTGATAGAAACGTGGATTTGATAAGCCTGGGGTATGGCGCGCCGTCAGACCGGCAACGCCGTTACTCAACTTGGCCGTATCGCCGAAACCGCGCGCCTGTTGATGGCAGCTGGCGCAAGCCACTGTGTTAGTGACCGAAAGCCGTTTGTCATAGAACAGCACACGGCCAAGGGTCGCACCCGCATCGGTGATGGGATTGGTCGTGGGCGTATTATCGGTACCTGCGGCCGAGCCTGGCGCGTTGACGTCGGTGTAATAAGCCGGCATTTGAACTTTGGCGTCGGCGTAGGAATAAGACGTTGCCGGTAACACGGGCGACGGCAAGCCATCGCGCGAGGTGCCGGGCAGCACGCACATTTCGGTGAGATTCTCAGGCAGACCCGTGGCGGTGCTTGTCACGATATGTCCAACACTGCCGGGAAAGCTCGCCGCTACCGCGAAATTAAGCTGATATTGGTTCAGCGACACAAAACCCACATCGCTCGCGAATTTGGCTTCGGTGAAGCTAGTGGTAGCGCCCGCTTTCACCGGCACGCTATAGCCGCCGACGCGTGCGCCGGTTCCCGCATCATAGACATCGAACACAGCCGTCTGGTCTGCGGTTGAGCTGTTCTGCACCGTGACCGTGCTCGGGTACCCGGCGATGAGATCGGTGTGCACATTGATCGCGTAACGCCCGGCGCTGACGACACGCGCGCCGCATCCCGACACTACCGACAATGCCGCGGCACGCACGTCCCAAACGACATGTTGCGCAAATCCCGGTACATTGGCGCTGACCGAAACCAGGTACTGGTTGGGGATTTCCGATTGCTGCAGATGAGGTGTGGCGCCGGCTTCAATATCGGAGAGCGCGATCTGACGCGAAGCGTTGGCCTGGACCGTGCCCGTCCATGTCGCGAGTATCGGCCCACCGGTTGGGTTTAGGATATTGACGGTAACCGTCTCATCCTTGCTGCTGCTGTCGAAGATCCGCAAGAAAGACTGCGCGGTCGTAACCCGCGCGGCATAGACCGGCCCAAGAAGCGTGGGATCACTGGCGAGTTGCGGCGCGGTTTGCGCGGCGGCGGTTTGTGTGAAGAGAGGTGCGGAGAAAATGCAAAAGAGAGCGGCGGATAATTGGGTGCGATAAGACCGAAGATTTTTCATGTTTTTCCATCCTTTCTGGATGACGAAAGCTGCATCATGATTCGATAAACAAAATATGAATCCACCCCGCGCTGAAATGATATTTGTAATTACTTCGAATAGCGAACGCGCAGATAATCCCCGCTACCTAATCTGCGGTTTAATATCGCAGTGAACAAAGTACACTCAGTTATCCACAGGCCCTTCTTTTCCTATGAAACGCGCCAACGATATCTTCGCGAACCTTGGCACCACGATCTTCACCGTGATGTCGCAACTCGCCACGGAATATAAAGCCATCAATCTTGGTCAGGGTTTTCCAGATGGAAATGGCCCCGAAGATGTCCGTACCAAAGCCGCGTTGTTCTTAGACGATCAGCCCAACCAATATCCTGCGATGATGGGTGTTGCGGAATTACGCCAGGCTGTCGCGACTCACGCCGAACGCTTTTACGGGCTCGAGGTGGATTGGCGCGATGAGGTCATGGTGACGTCGGGCGCGACGGAAGCCCTGACCGCATCCCTGCTGGGCCTTATCAATCCCGGCGACGAAGTGGTGCTGATCGAACCGCTCTACGACAGCTATCTGCCAATGGTAAAGCTGGCCGGCGGTATCCCGAAGCTCGTGCGCATGACGCCGCCGCTTTGGGAATTGCCGCGCAAGGACCTGGCTGCGGCCTTTAGCGCGAAAACCAAAGCGATTGTTTTCAATTCGCCGATGAACCCCAACGGCAGAGTGTTCACCGAAAGCGATCTGTCTTTCATCGCTGAGCTGGTAAAGCGCCACGACGCCTATGCTATTTGTGATGAGGTCTACGAACATCTTATTTTTGACGGACGCAAACATATCCCGCTGATGTGCTTGCCGGATATGCGCGAGCGTTGCTTGCGGATCGGGTCGGCGGGCAAGACCTTTTCGCTCACGGGCTGGAAAGTTGGTTATGTGACCGCCGCTCCGGAGCTGCTGCAGCCCGTCGCTAAAGCGCACCAGTTCCTGACGTTCACCACGCCGCCCAATCTCCAGCGCGCTGTGGCTTACGGCTTGGGGAAGGATGGAAGTTACTTCCAGACTTTGGCCGATGAGCTGCAACAGAAGCGCGATTTCATAACGGCCGGTTTGCGTGATCTTGGCTTCGCGGTGCCGCATGCGGAAGGCACCTATTTCGTAAACGCCGATTTCTCAAACTTGGGCTTTAACGGCAACGACCTCGCCTTTTGCCGCGCCCTCACCATCGAGGCCGGTGTTGCAGCCATCCCAATCAGCGCTTTTTACGAAAGCGATGAGCCCAGCAACTTTGTCCGCTTCGCCTTTTGCAAACAGGATGACGTAC
>CAITZE010000437.1 GCA_903896775.1 uncultured bacterium | reverse complement strand
CGTCCTGGAGCAAAAACAGTGAAGTTATCTATGGCTAGTGTTAAGACCGCCGCACGCAAAGCCGTCAGTAAGGCCAAAGCGAAAGCTAAAACCAAGGGCAAAGCCCTTAAGAAAAGCGCAAAAGCCTCTGTCGCGCGCGTCAAGAAAACCGCAAAGAGCAAGGCTAAGGTATTAGCGTCTCAGGCCAAGAGTACTGAGAAGAGCGTATCCAAAGATCTCAGTCAGCTCGCAACTCGTTTGTCGAAGTTGGCGAAGAAAGCCGTGAAGACCAGCGGCAATACGCTCAGCCGCGAGATCGACAACATCAAGCGCGCCACCAAAAAAACCCGCGCTAAGCTCGGCATCGCCTAATTGCTTTATCCCGTGTGAGGTCTCCTTAATTTCGGGCGACCTCACACGGCGAGCTGCCAAGGATACAAGTGATGGACACCGTCACGATTGTGGGCAGCTTTGCCGCGTTGGCTTCGACGGTGAGTTTCACACCGCAAGCCTGGAAGATCATTAAATCCCGCAGTACGCGCGACATTTCCGTTGGCATGTATGCGCTGACGGTGGGCGGATTCTTGCTGTGGACGGCCTATGGTTTGCTTCTAAAACAGTGGCCGCTGATCGTCACAAACAGCATTTGCCTGGCGCTGTCTGCCTTCATTCTGACAATGAAACTGCTGCCAACGCAGAAGAAGAATCAGGTCGCGGACGCTCTCGATCCAGACGTTAAAGCTTAACTGTTGCGACGGCTTGGGCCGCGATGCCTTCCTGGCGGCCAGTGAAGCCCAATCCTTCGGTCGTCGTCGCTTTCACGCTGATGCGGTCTTCGGCAATACCGAGAATGTGTGCGACCGACGCCACCATCGCGGCGCGGTGGGGGCCAACTTTGGGCCGCTCGCAGATGATCGTGAAATCGAGATGCACGAGCGCGCCTCCACGTTCCAGCAACAAGTCGTAAGCGTGCTTTAGGAATTTATCCGAAGCTGCACCGCGCCATTTGGGATTTGTCGGCGGAAAGTGCTGGCCGATGTCGCCGGCGCCAATCGCACCTAAGATCGCGTCCGTGCCGGCATGGAGCGCCACATCAGCGTCGGAATGACCTATTAGTCCATGCGTGTGCGGCACCGTTAAACCGCACAGCATCACACTGTTGCCAGGCCCGAACTTGTGTACGTCGAAGCCTTGTCCAACGCGGGTTTCTGTGAGCGCCGCGGTGAGCTGGGCTAGATCGTCCATGGTTGTAACCTTGATATTGGTTTCATCGCCGGGAACAGTGGCAACTGCGTGACCCGCGCGCTCCAACACAGCCGCATCGTCGGTCAAAGCTTCTCCTGCAAAGCTGCGGTGCGCCTTAAGGATGGTCGCAAAGCGAAAGCCCTGAGGTGTTTGAGCGCGTACCAGATTTTCACGCGACACCGTTTCGCCGACGATCCCGCCGGCGTTGACGCGCTTCAGCGTATCGACCACGGGTGTTACAGGCAAAACGCCTTCGGCTTGGGAAAGCCCGGCAATGACGTTATCGATCAGCGTCGCCGACACCATCGGCCGCGCGCCGTCGTGAATCAGCACGAGATCGGGAGCAGCGTCTGCAAGAGCTTCAAGGCCGAGGCGGACTGAATCCTGGCGCGTAGCCCCGCCGTGGACAGCCGTCACTTTGACAAATCCTTTTGCGGCTTCGGCGAAGCTATCGGCGTCGTCGGGATGAATTGCCACGACAATACGGTTGATCTTGGGATGACTGTTGAAGGCTCGAAGCGTACGGCTCAACAGCTTTTCGCCGCGCAACGGGGCGTATTGCTTAGGGAGATTGCCACCAAACCGCTGTCCGCGGCCTGCGGCGACGATGAGTGCGGCGCAAGTAGTCACTGTAATCCTTATAAAACCTGTACGGCTGAGGGCACCCTAGAAAGCTCGGAGCGCGTGTG
>CAITZE010000436.1 GCA_903896775.1 uncultured bacterium | reverse complement strand
TGTCACCCGATGCAAGAACCGCTTCATGGACGCGGCTGCCGTACATGCCTTGGCCACCGAACTTCGGCAGTAACGCAGGGTGCACATAGAGAATGCGGCGCTCAAAAGCGCCAAGAGTTTCAGGCCCCAACTTCCGCATATACCCCGCCAGCACGACAAGATCAGCGCCGTATTGAGCCAGCGTAGCGGCAATGGCGGCATCGGCGTCAGCATCTGAGCCCGCTGTCTTCGCACTGATATGGACTGTTGGGATGCGGTTTTGTTTTGCCCAGGTGATAGCCGCGCTCTCACCGTTATTGCTGATCAAAACCACGGTCGATGCGCGCAAACGTCCGTCGCGGCACGCTGCGACGACAGCGCGCATATTGGTGCCATTGTGAGACGCGAGAAAAGCGAGGGAGGGACGAGCCGGCAGCGATGCCATGGTCGTCCCTCCGCGGCTGAATTAGCCGACGATCTCGAGGCCAGAGAAGAAGAACGCGATTTCGATCGCGGCGTTCTCGGCAGAGTCCGAGCCGTGCGCCGAATTGGCTTCGATGGATTCCGCGAAAGTCTTGCGGATGGTGCCTTCGGCGGCATTGGCGGGGTTGGTCGCGCCCATAATTTCGCGGTTACGGGCAACGGCGTTTTCGCCTTCCAGGATTTGGGCGACGATCGGGCCCGAGGTCATGAACTTTACCAGGTCATTAAAGAACGGACGTTCTTTGTGCACGCCGTAGAAGGTTTCGGCCTGAGCTTTGGTCAAATGGATGCGCTTCTGAGCGACGATACGCAGGCCACCAGCTTCCAGCAGAGCGTTGACCTTGCCGGTCAGGTTGCGGCGGGTGGCATCGGGCTTAATGATCGAGAAAGTGCGTTCGAGGGCCATGGAAATCAGAATCCTTAAGGTCGTTGCAGAAATCGCGAAAGTTGGCGGGTTTATAGACAAGCCACGCGGCCCATGCAACCGGGTCGGCGAAGGCTTACGCCCCCTGCTCTTTCCAACCGCTATCGGTCTGCTGCCAATAGTGCATTTCGTGGCCGGCAGCCTTGGCAGCGGCCCAGCGTTCCCGGGCGGCCGTCGTGGCCTCGGGACTGTTGCCATCAAACAGGTCGAGGCAGCGGTCGAAATCGCTCATGCGGCTTGAGGCCATGCCGTCGGTCAAAACCAGCATTCGCGCGCTATTGGGGTTTTCTTCCCGGTCCGTCAGCCAAATGGGCTGATCGGCCGCAAAGCCGTCTTTGACCGTTCCATGCGGCAGCCAGGTGTTGGGATCGTAGGTCCACAGAAGATTGGCTAAAGCTTCGATGCGGTCTTCTGAAGCCGCCATGACAACCGCGCGATGACCACCAGCCAGCACGCGCTCCAAAAGCTGAGGCAGGGCTCGCTCAACCGGCGACGTCTGCAGATGATAGAAATCGACACGCATGGGCAGCGCCGGGGCTTAACCCGCCATCTTCACTGCGACATAGCGGATCGTGCCGGCCGACATTACGCGCAGCAGCAGCGTCGTCCGCGATGCCTGTTTGGCCTGACCAAGGGCAGCTTCGGCATCGGCGACACTACCGATATGAGTCTGCTGCATTTCATCAATGACGTCACCGGCACGAATGCCCTTCAGCGCCGCATCACTGAGATCGTCGACAGCAACCACCACCAAGCCGCGCACACTATCTGGGATCGCGTACTTCTCACGGGTCGCATCGCTGATCTCGACAACTGTTACGCCAAGCCCTTTGATTTCGGTCTTTTTGACTTCTTCCTGGGTCGGCGCATCGGGCTCCAAACTGGCCACGGCTTTTTCCTTATCGTCGCGCAGCTCGCCGACCTTCAGCTTAACCGTTTTTTGCTGGCCTTTGCGCCAGAGCAGAACATTGACGGTTTTATCGATGCCGGTTTCGGCGACCAAACGCGGAAGCTCCGCCATCTTGTCGATGGGCTTACCGTCGAAGCTGAGGATGATGTCGGATGATTCAATACCCGATGTGACCGCCGGACCATTCTCGGTCACACGCGACACCAGCGCGCCGCGCGCTTTATCGAGGCCGAGGCTCACAGCGATTTCTTCGGTCACGCTTTGGATCTGCACGCCGATCCAGCCACGACGGGTACGGCCGTATTTACGCAAATCCTCCAGCACCGGGCGCACGAGGTTGGACGATGCTGCAAAGCCGATGCCGACACTGCCGCCCGAGGGCGAGAAGATCGCCGTGTTCACGCCGATGACCTGACCGTCCATATTGAACAGCGGTCCGCCGGAATTGCCGCGGTTGATGGCCGCATCGGTCTGAATGAAGTCGTCGTATTGACCGGCTTTGATATCGCGTGCGCGCGCCGAGACAATGCCCGTCGTCACAGTACCCGACAGTCCAAAGGGATTGCCGATAGCCAGAACCCAATCGCCGACACGGGCGGTATTGGAATTGCCCCAAGCAACCGTGGGCAAATCTTTCTTTGCGTTGACTTTCAGCAGCGCAATATCGACCTTTTCGTCGCGGCCGATAAGTTTAGCTTCCAATACAGTGTCATCGTCGAGGATCACTGAAATCTGATCAGCATCCTCGATCACATGGTTGTTAGTAACGATATAGCCGGCCTTATCGATGATAAATCCCGAGCCAAGTGATGTTTGGCGTTGGCGTGAGGGTTTACCGCTGGGCGCGTTGCCGCGCGGTGCGCTGCCTTCCGGCGCGTCGCCGTCCGGGGCGTCACCACCGCCACCGCTGCCGCCGCGACGGTTTTGGAGTTGATCGGGGAAAAATTGATCCCAGGGAATATCGCCGTCGGGCTTTTTGCGCTCGACCATTTGACTGGTCGAAATATTGACAACCGCGGGACTCAACCGGTCGGCAAGATCGGCAAACCCTTCGGGCCCATTACGCGCCTCCGCCGGCAAGATGACAGTAGCAGCCGCAAGGGCCGCAACGGCTAGGCGCAAAATGATTTTCAAGGCTGGCTCTCCCTCGTCGCGTGACAATCCCGCACGATACCGATCTGCACGCTTCAAGCGAGCGCGGCACTTCAAACCGGCTTATTTGCCCATCTTATTGAAGTACTTAAAGAACTCAGAATTCGGCGAAAGCACCATAGTGGTGCCGTCACCCAGAGCGCCGCGATAAGCCTCCATGGACCGGAAGAAAGCGTAGAATTCCGCGTCCTTGCCTTGCGCCGCGTTCAGGATGCGACGGCTTTCGGCTTCGCCGTCACCCAACAACGTCTGCGACTCTTTTTCGGCTTCCGCAATGATGACGGTCCGCTCGCGATCTGCGTCGGCTTCAATGCGCGATTTCTGTTCCTGGCCGCGGCCACGGAAATCCGCAGCTTCGGCCATACGATCAGACCGCATACGATTATAGGTAGCGGCTGTCGTATCGGCGGTGAGCTCGGTGCGTCCGATGCGGACCTCGACCACCTTGATGCCAAACTCTTCAGCGCGGCGGCTGACCGCCTGCGTGATTTCGTTCATGACGTCTTGACGTTTCGCACCCAAGACATCGGCAAGATCGGTACGGCCCAAAGCGTCGCGGACGCTGCCGTTCAGGATGTTGCCGAAACGATCGCGGAACGCCGTCTCGGTCAGAACCGTCTGATAGAATTTCAACGGATCGACGATTTTATAACGGGCAAAAGAGTCGACGTTGATGCGCCGCTGATCGACGAGGGACATATCCTGCCCTTGCGGATCAAGATCGAGGATGCGCGAGTCGTAGTAGTAAACGTCCTGGATCAATGGCACTTTGAAATGCAGACCGGGCTCGGCGATCACGCTCTTCGGCTCGCCGAACTGCAGCACCAAAGCTTGTTGAGTTTGATGCACGGTGAACAACGCGCCTGACGCGACGAGCAGAACAGCCACCACGAACAACAGGCCTAAGATGAAACGCGAGTTCATTGTGCGCCTCCCTGCGATTGCGATTGAGGCTGAACTTGCGGAGCACTCTTCTTGGCAATCTCGGGCAGCGGCAGGTAAGGCACAACGCCTGAGCCTTTACTGTTTTCGTCGATGATCACTTTTTGCGACTTGCTGAGCACTTCCTGCATCGTTTCCAGATACATGCGCCGCGTGGTGATGTCTTTGTTAGCGGCATAGGTCTGATAGAAGGCCGTGAAGCGTGCCGCTTGACCTTCGGCTTCCTTCACCAGCTTTTCTTTTTCAGCGGTCGCATTCTGCACCATGCGGGCGGCTTCACCCTTGGCGCGCGGCACGATGTCATTGCGATAGGCCAACGCTTCATTGCGCAGGCGTTCTTCGTCCTGCTTCGCTCGCTGCACATCGTTGAAAGCGTCGATCACTTCCTTGGGCGGATCAGCCTTCTGAATACGCAGATCGAGGATCGTCACGCCGGCATTGTAGCCGTCCATGATGGACTGCAGCAGATCACGCGACTCTTGCGCGATCGAATCACGCTGGTTCGTCATGACTGCCTGTAAGGGATTGCGCCCAACGACTTCACGCAATGCGCTTTCGGCTGCGGCTTTCACAGTCAGTTCGGGGTCACGCATATTGAAGAGGAAGTTGCCGGCCTCGCGGATACGCCACTGCACCACAAACTGAATGTCGGCGATATTTTGGTCGCCGGCGAGGATATGGCTCTCTTGCGGGACTTCACGGATATTGGCGCCCGACCCACGGAACCCAACGGTGACCTGATTGGTCTGTGTCACTTTGGGGCGGATCACTTCGCCGATAGGCGTCGGAAACCAGTAGTTCAAACCTGGTTGGGTGGTCTTGACGTATTTGCCGAACAAGAGCTCGACGCCCTGTTCATCGGGCTGCACGCGGTAAAATCCGCTGACACCCCAGAACACCAAGATCAAAGCCGCCAGGAGCCAAACGCTTCTCAGGTTGCCGAAGCCGCCCGGCATCATCCGCCGCAGACGGTCCTGGCCACGGCGCAGCATCTCTTCAAGGTCGGGAGGAGGCGTATTGCCGCCACGGTCGCGCCCGCCCCAGGGATTATTATTACCCCCGCCGCCGCTGCCCCATGGACCGCCACCGCCGCCGCCGCCACCGCCGCCCCAGGGGCCGCCGCCTTGTTGTTTATAAAACAATGGATTAATCCTTCGCCTGCCCCGGCAATGGCACGGGCCGGGAACCGGACCCCGGCTTGTTATGAATGGGTCTGTTTAGATTGCCTAATTTGGTTATAGGACAACCGCGCCTGTGTCGCAATGTAGCCTCGAAGGCCTTCTATTGGCTTCAATTTTAGCCCCTAACGACAGGCCGGTCGCCCGCACCCCTTATTTCGGTACGGGAACGGCATTTTCAAGTGACGAGTGCGCCATATTCAAAAAGAGGCAGGGTCCATGGCCGAAGTAACCCAGCAGCAGATCACGGAAGCGCTGAAAGCCATCGACTCAGGCACTGGCGGCCTGGATGTCGTAGCGCGCGGTTGGGTGCGCGATGTCCTCATTAAGGGCGGCCATGTCACATTCACCTTGGAGGTGCCGGCGAAAGATGGTCCCCGCCTGGAACCCGTCCGTGCCGCCGCCGAAAAAGCTGTTTACGCTCTTCCCGGTGTTCAATCGGTCACGGCCGTCATGACGGCTGAGGCGGAAAAGGAAAAAGCCGCGCCGAAAGGCGGACGCGAACTCATCGCGTTGCCGGGTGTGCGCTATATCGTTGCCGTCGCGTCCGGCAAAGGCGGCGTCGGAAAATCAACGACAGCAGCAAACCTTGCGGTGGCCTTCGCACGGCAAGGTCGCAAAGTCGCGATGTTCGACGCCGATATTTTCGGGCCGTCCATGCCGCGCATGATGGGTCTCGCCGGGCAAAAACCAAACTCAGACGGCAAACGCGTTTTCCCACTCGAGAATCACGGCGTCAAAGTGATGTCGATCGGCTTCATGATCGCCGAAGACAATCCCATCGTCTGGCGCGGTCCGATGGTGATGGGCGCGCTTGAGCAAATGCTCCGTGACGTCGCATGGGGCGAACTCGACATCATGATCGTGGACATGCCACCTGGCACCGGCGATACCCAGCTGACAATGTCGCAGCGGGTGCCACTCGCAGGCGCCGTCATTGTTTCGACGCCGCAGGACATCGCATTGCTGGATGCGCGCAAGGGACTCAACATGTTCCGCAAAG